>JBBQAC010000244.1:0-6535 GCA_038315915.1 Phormidesmidales cyanobacterium | reverse complement strand
TACAACGGTTGAATATAACGCTTTGGAAGAGTAAGTTTGTACTAAGCGAACGGGTGCCGTTCCGTCGTTTTCGCCTTAAGGAAGTCTTTAATGTCTTTTGTCGGTTTGCACATCCACAGCGACTACAGCCTGCTCGACGGTGCCAGCCATATTGACCCGCTGGTAGACCGGGCGCTGGAGCTAGGGATGGAGGCGATCGCCCTCACCGACCACGGCGTCATGTACGGCGCAATTGAGCTGCTGAAGGTGTGTCAGAAGAAAGGCATCAAGCCCATCATCGGCAATGAGATGTACGTCATTAATGGTGACATTGCAAAGCAGGAGCGCCGCCCTAAGTACCATCAGCTCGTGCTCGCCAAAAACGACATCGGCTATAAAAATCTGGTCAAACTCACTACCATTTCTCACCTGGAGGGCGTACAGGGCAAAGGCATCTTTTCGCGGCCCTGCATCAATAAAGATCTGTTGGAGCAGTATCACGAAGGCTTGATCATCACCAGTGCCTGCCTCGGCGGCGAAATTCCACAGGCCATTTTAAAGAAACGGCTGGATGTGGCTCGCCGTGTCGCGCAGTGGTACAAGGACTTGCTCGGCGACGATTTTTATTTGGAGATTCAAGACCACGGTTCGCCGGAAGATCGCATTGTCAACGTCGAGATCGTTCGCATTGCCCAGGAATTGGATATTAAAGTGGTGGCTACCAACGACTCGCACTTTATCTCCTGCGTAGATGTGGAAGCCCACGACGCGCTGCTGTGCATTCAAACCGGCAAGCTGATTACAGAAGACAAAAGGCTGCGCTACAGCGGCACCGAATATCTTAAGTCGGCAAGTGAGATGCGCCGATTGTTCCGCGACCACCTCTCACCCGAAGTAATTGAAGATGCAGTAACGCGCACGGTAGAAGTTGCAGAGAAAGTAGAGGAATACCATATCCTCGGCAACCCCCAGATCCCCAATTTTCCCATTCCTGAGGGCTATACCAAAGAGACCTACATGGCTAAGGTCGCCCGCGATGGCCTGGTTGAGCGAATGAGCCTTGCCAGCTACGACGAGGTGAGCGGGGAGTATCGCGATCGCATGGAATACGAGATCGCCATGATGCACCAGATGGGCTTTGCGACCTATTTCCTGGTGGTGTGGGACTACATTAAGTTTGCCCGCGACCACGATATTTCGGTAGGGCCAGGTAGAGGCTCAGCAGCGGGCTCGCTGGTCGCCTACGCCATGGGCATTACCAATATTGACCCCGTACATCACGGCCTGCTGTTTGAGCGTTTCCTTAACCCCGAGCGCAAGTCTATGCCCGATGTGGATACCGACTTCTGCATTGAGCGCCGCGAAGATGTGATCAAGTACGTTACCGACAAGTACGGCACCGACCACGTGGCGCAAATTATCACTTTCAACCGCATGACCTCGAAAGCGGTGCTCAAAGACGTGGCCCGCGTGCTCGATATTCCCTACAACGAATCGGACAAAATGGCGAAGCTGATTCCGGTCGCGCGGGGTAAACCCGCCAAGCTCAACGTCATGATCTCCGAGAAAACGCCGGATCAAACCTTCAAGGAAAAATACGACAGCGGCGAGCTGATTCCTGGTACTACGGTTACCTTCCGCCGCTGGATTGACACCGCCATCACCATCGAAGGCACCAACAAAACCTTTGGAATGCACGCTGCGGGCGTGGTGATTTCGGAGCAGCCGCTTGACACCATCGTGCCATTGCAGCGCAACAACGATGGCTCGGTAATCACCCAGTACTACATGGAAGATGTGGAAGCCATTGGTCTATTAAAGATGGACTTTTTGGGCTTGCGCAACCTCACCATGATCCAGAAAGCGGTGAACCATATTGAAGCGCGGCATCCGGTGAAGATTGATCTCGACGCGCTGCCGTTGGATGACCCGGCGACCTATAAGCTGCTGGCGGGCGGCGAACTCGCTGGGGTGTTTCAGCTAGAGTCTTCTGGCATGAGGCAGATTGTCAAAGACTTAAAGCCGTCTGGACTGGAAGATATCTCTTCAGTACTGGCGCTCTACCGGCCTGGGCCTTTGGACGCAGGGCTGATTCCCAAGTTTATTGACCGCAAACACGGGCGAGAGAAAATCGACTACGCCCACAAAATCCTGGAGCCAATTTTACGAGAGACCTACGGCATCATGGTCTATCAGGAACAGATCATGAAAATTGCTCAAGACCTGGCGGGCTATTCGTTAGGCGAGGCCGATTTGCTGCGTCGCGCTATGGGCAAAAAGAAAATCAAAGAGATGGAGAAGCACCGGGAGATCTTCATTGAAGGGGCCGGTAAAAATGACTTTCCCCGCAAAAACGCGAACGATTTGTTCGATCAGATGGTGCTGTTTGCCGAGTACTGTTTCAACAAATCTCACTCTACGGCCTACGGCTTTGTCACTTTTCAAACTGCCTACTTGAAAGCCAACTACCCGGTGGAGTACATGGCGGCGCTGCTGACGGCGATCAGCGGCGACCAGGACAAGGTACAGATGTATATTGCAAGCTGCATCAGCATGGGCATTCAGGTGCTGCCGCCCGATGTGAATCACTCAGAGGTGGACTTTACACCGCTAGATAAGCAGATTCTCTTTGGCCTCTCGGCAGTACGCAATGTGGGACTTGGGGCGATTGAGGCGCTGATTCGCTCGCGTCAGGAGGAAGGGGCGTTTAAGTCTTTGGCGGATTTGTGCGATCGCGTCGACCTCCGAGCGGTCAACAAGCGCGCCCTCGAAGCCCTAATTCTCTCTGGAGCCTTTGAAAGCTTAGAAGGCAACCGTCAGCAGCTGATGAAAGACTTGGAACTGGTAGTGGAGTGGGCACAAGCGCGGGCGAAAGACCGGGAAGTTGGTCAGGGTAGTCTATTCGATGTGTTAGCAGGCGCTAGTCCCGCCGCCGAGTCTGCTGGCCCAACTAATACGTTCGAATCTGCGCCTAAAGCGCCTCCGGTTGAAGACTACGAGCCCCAGGAGCGGCTGAAGCTAGAGAAAGAACTGCTGGGCTTTTATATCTCCGACCACCCCCTAAAGAATATTCAGCGCTCGGCCAGAATTCTCGCCCCGATCTCACTGTCTGAACTGAGCGACCAGCCCGAGAAGATTACCCTCAGTGCCATCGTCATGCTCAGCACCGTCAAGCCAGTCACCACCAAAAAAGGCGACTCCATGGCCGTATTGCAAATGGAAGATCTGAGCGGCCACTGTGAAGCGGTCGTTTTTCCCAAAGCCTATGCCCGCATCGGTCAATTCATTAAGCCCGACTCGCGCCTGATGGTGTGGGGCAAGGTAGATCGGCGCGACGACCGGATTCAGATGATTGTGGACGATGCCGAACCGATTGAGGCAATTCGCATGGTGATGGTCGATCTCGATCCGTCGATTGCCGGAGATATTGAGCAGCAGTACCGTTTGCGCAACGTGCTGAAGGTACTGCAAGGGGACAACAAGTTCAATGCTAAAACGCCTGTGATCGCGATGATAAGGTCACGCGATCACAGGCAAGCAGTGCGATTGGGTTCGCAGTTTAGAGTGCAGAATGCCGAGGCGGCGGTGGCTGCTTTGCAGTCTGCCGACTTTAGAGCGCGGGCAACGCCTTTGATCAGCGTCTAACCGCGATCTAGGAAGCTATGCCCTGCGACCCTCTCTACGACTTATCGCGCACGTCACGGTTATACAGCACCAGGTCATGAATCGTGGCTTCTGACGATATCTGGTCAGGGGTCGACGCCTGACTACTGGCAGATGCGATTGGCGCAAAGGCGCTCATGCCGAGCATAACAACGGATGCGGAAAGGATAAAGCGTTTCATGTGAGTTGTCTCCTAAATGACGAAGGTTTCGTTTGATTCCTTACTTACTAAGGTGACAGCCCTTTCTTAATTTTCTCTTAACCAAACCTGAGGCTAACGTCAGAGTTTCATGAGATTTTCCTGAGACTTTGTATTTTGCTATACAGAATCTCAGGAAGAAGCCGTTAACTACTCCACCGTGACTGACTTTGCCAGGTTCCGAGGCTGATCGACATCCAGGCCGCGTCGTGCCGCGATGTGGTAAGACAGCAACTGCACTGGGACGACTGTGAGCACAGGGGAGAGCAGTTCATCGACGGCGGGTACCGGCAGCAGCGCGTCGAAAGTTTCTTCGGCGTCGGCATCGTTCATCGGCACCACGCCGATCAGTCTGGCGTCGCGGGCTTTGGCTTCCTGAGCGTTGGAGAGGACTTTTTCGTAGACGCTGCCCTGCATGGCGATCGCCACCACCGGCACTTTTTCATCGAGCAGCGCGATCGGCCCATGCTTCATTTCCCCGGCTGGGTAGCCCTCCGCGTGAATGTAGCTAATCTCTTTGAGCTTGAGTGCGCCTTCCAGCGCGATTGGGTAATTGATGCCCCGACCGATAAAGATAAAGTCGCGCGTATCGGCGAAGTCGTGAGAAAGCTCCTCAACATAGCGCTCCTGACTCTCTAGAACCAGCTCTAGCTGAGCGGGCAACTGCCGCAGCCCTTCAATAATCTCAGCCATCCTTGCCAGCGAAATCGTCTGACGGCGATAGGCCAGCTCCAGCGACACAAAGTAAAAGGCCATAAGCTGCGCTACAAAAGTTTTAGTGGCAGCTACACCAATCTCAATCCCGGCCTGAGTGCCAATCACATGGGGAATCAACCTGCCCAGAGAGCTATCGACCCGGTTGGTAATGCCCAGCATACGCGCCGCGTAGCGATCTTCGCCGCTGGCAGTCCGCCGGGTTTGCTCCATTTCCAGCGCCGCCAGCGTATCGGCAGTCTCCCCCGACTGCGTGACGCCGATGGTCAGCGTATTTGGCATCAGTGGCGCAGGCGCGTAGCGAAACTCGGAGGCGTACTGCACAAAGGTAGGAATATCTGAAACCTGCTCCAGCAAATACTTACCCACTAGGCTCGCGTGCCAGCTCGTACCACAGGCCAAAATTTGAATATGCTGAATATCATCCAGCAGGCTGTCCGGCAGATCCAGGCGAATCGGCGAACCCTTGCTCTCAGGCGTCCAGTCGGTATCCAAATAGGTTTCCAAGCAGGCGCGCACCACCCCCGGCTGCTCGTAGATCTCTTTGAGCATAAAGTGTTTGAAGCCCTGCTTTTCCACCATGATGGGGTTCCAGTTCAGGGTTTGCGGCTTTTTCCTCAGGCGCTGGCCGCTAAAGTCGTACACTTCTACCCCCATCGGCGTCAGGCGGGCAAGTTCGCCGTTTTCCAAAGTCAGCACCGCCTGCGTGTAGGGCATAATTGCAGGCGTATCCGACGCACAGAAAAACTCACCCTGACCAAAGCCAATGGCCAGCGGCGCTTGCTGACGTACCACCATCAGCTCATTGGGAAAGTCAGCAGAGACAATCGCAAGCGCAAAGGCTCCTTGCAACCGGCGCACCGCCTGACGACAGGCTTCCAGCAGTGAAGACTGCTCAGTCAGAACCGCATCGCTGGGCGGATTCTCCAGGTATTCGGCAATTAAGTGGGGAATGACTTCTGTATCCGTATCTGAGCGGAATTCATGGCCCTTAGCTTTCAGTTCTTCCCGCAGTTCGCGGTAGTTTTCGATGATGCCGTTTTGCACCACGGCAATCCGCTCTTTGGTGTCGGTATGCGGGTGGGCGTTGTGTTCTTCTGGCTTGCCATGGGTGGCCCAGCGCGTGTGGCCAATGCCCAGGTGAGCGGGGTCTTCAAGTCCTTCTAGCTTGGTTTGCAGGTTTACCAGCTTGCCCTTAGCCCGAGTTCTTCGGAGCTGTCCCTCACAGACAGTCGCTACCCCAGCCGAGTCGTAGCCCCGGTATTCCAGAGTTTTCAAACCTTCGATTAAAATGCTGCTCGCCGCTCGGGTACCAATGTAACCAACTATTCCGCACATACTTTAAGACTCCGTTCACTCACATAGCGCTGGCCAACCGCTCACGCAAATAGCCAAGCTGAACCCAATCACTTTACCCAAAGTTAGTAAAAATGACTGCGCCAAACGCCACAGATACTTAAATGGCATACTGTCAGCGTTCGGTAAGGTGAAGCGATCGCTCATTAGAAGTGAAAATAGATATCTCTGGCGCTGAGCCAGTGGAGATGCGCAATAAAGCAATCAGTGCTCACTACGACCGTGAGCGTCAAGCGGTCGTGATAGAGTTTGCCGATGGTTCGCCGGTATCTGGCCGGTGCGTCTGCTTGAGATGGTCAGATACGACGGCAATACCTGGGTGCCGGTCGAAGCGACCGAGGCTCAGCTCGGAGCCGTCGAGTTAGGCGGGGAGCATATCTACTGGGATGAGCTAGGTCAAGACTTTCGCATTTGCGATCTCAAAGCGGGTATCTATGGCCGTGAGCCTTGGATGGCTAAGTTACAGCAACAGATGGCGATCGCCTCTTAGAACCTATCCGGAAAATAGTAGGAGCTTTCGCCCGATAATCAGACAAGCCACAATCTGAACAAATCCCAAGTAAGACAAAGATGACTTGGCCCAACGAATCAACACCCCTCGAAACCGATTGAACCAGGCATGTC
>JBBQAC010000100.1:0-14219 GCA_038315915.1 Phormidesmidales cyanobacterium | reverse complement strand
TACTTTTTGTATGGCCATTTCTGGCCGTACCCCCAGTGAAAAAGTGTTCGCTGGCGTTTTGGACGCGGTGCGCAGCGTTAAAGAAAAATATCCCATGCGGGTATGCACGACGCTGGGACTGCTGGATGAAGATCAGGCCCGACAGCTCGCCGCCGCCGGGGTAGATCGCATTAACCACAACCTGAATACGGCTGAAGCGCACCACGCTGATATCTGCACGACCCACACCTTTCAAGACCGCCTCTCTACTGTGCAAGCTGTCCAGGCAGCGGGCCTGACGACCTGCTCGGGCGGCATTTTCGGTATGGGCGAATCGGATGATGACATTGTGGATCTGGCCCAGTCACTGCGTGAGCTGAATGTGACTAGCGTGCAGCTGAATTTTTTGATTCCGATTGCGGGTACGCCCTTTGCTGAGCGCTGTGAGCTGACGCCTCAGCGCTGTCTGCGTATACTGTGTCTGTTTCGGCTGCTGTTGCCAGCACAGGAAATTCGGATTGCGGGCGGACGGGAAGTGCATTTGCGATCGCTCCAGCCCCTCGGCCTCTATGCCGCGAACTCTATTTTTGTGGGGGACTATCTCACCACTCCTGGCCAATCTGCCCAGCAAGACTATGCGATGATTCGCGACGCAGGGTTTGTGATCGAAACAGCCGCCGCTACCCCTATGGTGGGGCGAACAATCAATTAGGCATAATGAAGGATACTTCTTGCCCCCTGTAGCTGCATGATCCCCCGTCGTTTATTTATTGGAGATGTCCACGGTCAATACGATGGGCTGATGAGGCTGCTGGCGATGGTAGTCCCCACTTCAGCCGACCAGATACACTTCGTTGGTGACCTGATCGACCGGGGCCCTAAGAGTGCGCAGGTCGTAGAATTTGTCCGTCAGGGCAATTACCTTTGTGTGCTGGGCAACCACGAGCAGTTGCTGCTCAGCGCCTTCCCCGACGATGAAAATTCTCACCTTGAAGCCTTTCATCGCTGGCTTAATAGCGGTGGTCAGCCAACCCTCACCAGCTATCCTAGTACCGAAGCGCTCTTAAAGCACGTGCAGTGGCTTAAAACCTTGCCGCTGTATCTGGATTTGGGCGATATCTTTTTAGTCCATGCTGGGTTGAATCCCCATAAGCCTCTGAGCCAGCAGAGTTCAATCGACTTTTGCTGGATTCGAGATGTGTTTCACGCCTACCCCAGGCCCGCGCTCAAAGGTAAGCGTATTATTACCGGGCATACAATCACCTTTACCCTGCCCGGTGTGATGCCAGGTCAAGTCGCTCAAGGCCCAGGCTGGATAGATATTGATACAGGTGCGTATCATCCTAAAAGCGGTTGGCTCACTGCCCTGGATATTGACAACAATTTGGTCTATCAGGTAAACACCCTCACCCGCGCTAAGCGGATAGCGACCTTAGAAAAGGTGTCGGCTATCGTCGATCCGACCGCTATCAAATTCAAAGGCAGTCGTCAGTTCTTTGCTGGCTAGTTCAGGCCAGTACCGTTTTGCCGTTGAAGTAGTCCTGTAGCTGCTGCTGGTGGTCATGGGCCAGGTCAGCGAGCGGCAGCTTCGAAACTTCAAACGCTTGAACATCCGACACTTCAGCGCGATCAAGTATTTGGAAGGTGCCTTCCACCTGCGCTTCCACCGCCACGCAGATTGAATGAAAGCGAGGATCTCGGTGAGCACCTGAATAAACGCCAACCAGTCGTCCTATCGTCGTCAGCGTCAGCCCAGTTTCTTCGGCCATTTCCCGTTTAGCGGCTGTAACAATGTCTTCATCCCAATCGACAATGCCGCCCGGAAGCCCCCACTGACCACTGTCACGGCGGCGAATCAACACGATCCGACCGTCGGGCAGCAAGGGAATCACGCTGGCACCTACAATCGGACGACGTAAGAGGAGTCCCAGTAGAGTGCGCACCGGACGCAGTCCACGAAGCGGATGAAATATTTTGGGCATAGGTACTTAGCAGAAGAGGCAACTAGGTTTGATTAAGCCCGATAAAAACCTGAACCCGCAATTTCCAAAGGTTTTCTTGAGGTTTTGTGCAGGCCCAATCTTCGCTCCGCGAGAAGCCTCAGCGAAAAACAGTTTATTCGACATTATGAAGCATGAAGTCTCCTCTACTACAGTGTGAGTGGGAGTCATACACAAAAATAACAATGAAGTGAAGAGGCCAACAGCCTGTTAATTCAGAAAACCTCGTATCAATGCGATCGCTCACCTTTTTCTGCTGCCTCTATTTTGCACAGCTTTAGCTTTCGTTAAGGTTTCAAGCCTGTGAGCCAGCGCTAATATTTAGCTATAACATTTGGATACTTTGTTAGCCTTCACCGGCTTCACCGATGCATTTTATACTCTTCTGCTCTGGCTCAGACAGATCTCCAGCAAGGGATTGGGCAGTTGGTTCGCAATGCCTGCTCAGACACCTGCACCGAAAGACTTCGTATATTGCACTCTCAGCGGTATTTTTGACGGGGCTGTCGCTGGCGAGCTGCCAAACCGGGGCAGTGCCGTCGGATCGAGTGCCCAAAGAGAGTTCTCAGTCAGCGGCTGAAGGCTCACCTTCCTCGACTAGCGCAGTGCTGCCAAGTATGAGCAGCTACGTTTTAGAGCAAATGGGCGGCGCACCCGTTGGCCATTCTACCGGCGCTGATCAAACGATCGGGCTTCCACTGGCAGCAGGTGAATACTGTTTTCATAAGGCAGGCGCGAAAAATTGGCTGAGCATTCGCTTGGTGTTAACCGGCGAACAGCAGTTGAGCGGGGAGAGCGCAGGCACGGTCAGGCATCCCCAAAAGGGAGAAACTCGCTACCAGCAGAGCTTTACAGGAGAGTTGATAGGAAACCAGGTGCTGGTAGATGTCACAACTCAGATTGCTGGCGTGAGCAAAACCCGTCAGGAAACTTGGGTTTTGGAGCCTGCTCAGCTCGATATGGGCCGGGTCGTGATTGAGCAAGCGCCTTGCTTAGAGGTCTCTACCCGCTTTTGAGGACGGGGCTGTCGGCAGCGGATACTATCAGATTCAGCTTAATATGATAATGATTATCATTCCATGCTATTTTGGATGGGTTGGTTCTGCGATTGGTCGCTGAGATGATGTTTGCTCTAGGCTTGAATAAACGGGTCAATGCCCGGGTGATGGGGGCAATTAGTGGGTTAGTGGGCGGCTGTGCGATCGCGCTCACTAGCTGCGCAGCCCCTCAGAATGCGGTGACTAACCCAGAAGTTGCTCAATCTGAAGAAGCCCTGCAAGTAGTGACGACGTTTTTACCTATGACCAATTTCACGCTGGCGGTGGCGGGCGATCGCGCCGAAGTCACCCAGCTATTACCGGCCAACGTCACCCCTCACGACTATCAGTCCAAGCCTCAAGACGTTCAGCGTCTGGCTGAAGCCGACGTTTTGGTCGAAAACGGACTGTCGCTGGAAACGTTTTTAGCAGACCTGATCGATAACGCTGGCAATGACGATTTGATTGTGATTGATACCAGTAAAGAGATTGCTACGGTGGAGTTGGCTGAGAGTGAGCATGAAGGCGAAGCAGAAGCCGAGCATGAAGAGCACGGCGAATTCGACCCTCATATTTGGCTAGATCCTAAAAAAGCGATTCAGCAGGTAGAAAATATTCGCGATGGGTTAATTGCTGCCGACCCCGAGGGTAAAGATATCTACACCGAGAATGCCGCTGTCTACATCGCTCAGCTCCAAACGCTAGATCAGCAAATGAGTCAGGCGCTGGCTCCCTACGCTGGCAAAACCTTTGTCACCTATCACGACTTTGCCCATTACTTTGCTCAAAGCTACGGCCTTGAGGTAGAGCACCTGGTTAGTGTGCCAGAAGAGAACGCCTCCCCCGCCGATGTGCAACGGGTGATCGAAGCGGCCCAAGCCTCAAACCTTAAAACTTTGCTGAGTGAACCGCAGCAGCAAGGCAATCCATTTGCTGCCCTGGCCAAAGATCTGGACGTGCAGGTTAGCATTTTCGATCCGCTAGAGACCAGCGGCCCAGAAGGGCGATCGCCCAACTACTACCTCATTACCATGGGGCAAAATTTGGACAATCTACAGGCTGCGTTTGCCCAGGCATCGCCTTAGCGCGGGTTGAATGTTAGCTAACTGTGTTTCAAGATTCTGTATTTCAAGATTTTAAGCAAACGATTGAAGGGGAAGCGTTTGAAAGATTTACCTTTAACCCAGCCTGTTTTAACCGTTGACCAGCTGACGGTACGGCGAGGGCAGCAAGCGGCCTTGCAGGATATTTCTTTCACCCTGACAGCCGGTACAGACGTCGCGATCATCGGCCCTAATGGCGCGGGTAAAAGTACGCTGGTGCAGGCAATTTTAGGCATCTTACCGCGCGAATCGGGGAAGGTGGCGCTGCTGGGCCGGACGCTCAGTGCGAAAGGGCAAGTACCAGCAGCAGTGCGGCAACAGGTGGCTTATCTCCCGCAGAATTTTCTGGTGGATCGGCGCATTCCCCTGACGGTGGGAGAGCTGGTGGCGCTGGGCTGGGACAAGCTGGGGTTGCAGTTACCCTGGGCGCAGTCAACTGCCCGGCGGTCAGCGGTTCGACAAGCCTTAGAACGGGTTGAGGCCGGTCATCTGGGGCGTAAATTCATCAGCGAACTGTCAGGCGGGGAGACCAAGCGCGTGCTGCTGGCCTATTGTTTGGTGCGATCGCGCCAACTCCTGATCCTGGACGAAGCCCCCGCTGGCCTGGACGTGCGCGGCGAAGCCGACTTTTACCGGCTGCTGTACGAACTCAAAGCTGAGCAAGGCTGGACAATTTTGCAGATATCTCACGACCTGGATATGGTCAGGCGGCACTGCGATCGCGTCATTTGCCTCAATCGTCGCCTGCTCTGTCAGGGAGGCCCCGAAACGGCACTGGCCCCGGAAAATCTCTCAGCCACCTACGGCTCAGAATTTGTCCGCTACCGACATGCTCATGAATGATAGCGCCCTCGCCCTCTTCCACTATCCCTTCATGCAGCGAGCGCTGATCGGCGGCATTTTGACGGGTCTTACCGGCGGACTGCTCGGTAGCTTTACTGTGGTTCGTCAGCTCTCTTTTTTCAGCGATGCGCTGGGCCATTCCACTTTGCTGGGGATTAGCTTAGGCATTGCCATTGGCATCAGCCCTTCGGCGGTGGTGTTGCCGTTTGCCCTGCTGTTTGCCGTCGGCGTCACCTACCTGCTCGAAAAAACCGACCTCTGGACAGACGCGCTGCTCAATTTGATCTATTCGTCGTCGCTGGCGATTTCTGTGATTGTGCTGAGCCTGTCGGGCCGCTACCAGGGCAGCATCAACACGCTGCTGTTTGGCGATATTTTGGCGCTGCAAACTACAGATCTGGTGGTGAGTGGGTCATTGCTGGTCGGCTGCGCGCTGTTTATTGGGCTGACGCTACGCACTCAGATGCTGCTGACTTTGAATGAGCCGTTGGCGATCGCCCGAGGCATCAACGTCTCAGCTCACCGTATGGCCTTTATGATCCTGCTGTCGCTGGTGGTCGCGACTGCGATTAAGGCGATTGGTGTGCTGCTAGTGGGCGCATTTGTGGTGATTCCTGCTTGCGCGGCGCGATCGCTCAGCCGTAATTTTGTCGGTTACGTGATGTTATCAGCCGGAATAGGAGCACTGAGCGCCGTGATCGGCATGTTCCTGTCGGCTTTGTTTAATCTGCCGTCGGGGCCGAGTATTGTCGTGTCTCAGTTTGCGTTGTTTTTGCTGGCAGTGACTGTGCCCGCAATCAAATCCTTCAGTCACCAAGCTTCTTAGGCTGTGGCTTCAGGGCAAAATCACTTTTACCAGCGGCTCGAACTTGGCGACCAGATCAGGGCGGGTGACCAGGCTGGGAAAAGGATGGCTGCTGTAGTCTTTTCCAAGCGTCAGCGGAAAGAACTGTTGACCATCGACCGCGACCCAGCTCGCGCCTGCCGCCTGAGTAATGGCCCAGACTGCGGCAATATCCCAAATTTTGGGCGTAGCTTCTACTGCGCCTAAGCTAATGCCTGCTGCCACTGTCAGGATGTTGTAGGTGGCGACTCCCAGCATCCGAATTTTGCAGGGAAAAGGCCGCTGCAACACTTTGGTACTGCGGGCACACAGGCTGAACAGATGCGATCCTGAAGGGGCATCGGTAGCCGTACGAATCGCTCTGCCGTTGACAAACGCCCCGGCTGGCATCTCCAGCCCCGATTCACCTGGCCAGAAGCCGTAAAAGTGCTGATTGATCGGCGGTATATATACATGGCCAAACACTGGCGTGCCCTGGTAAAGCAGCCCCAGCGAGATTCCCCATAGCGGTACGCCTCGGGTAAAGTTTGTGGTGCCATCAATCGGGTCAATCACCCAGCACCAGTCTGTGGTGGGAAAAATATGGGCGGCTTCTTCGCTGAGGACGCCGTGGTCGGAGAAGGCTTGAGTGATGCGATCGCTCAGTTCTTTGTCGGCCCACTTATCATATTGGGTCACCAGGCTACCGTCCGCCTTTTGTTCAGCAGTGGCGCTACCGAAAGCGCCGAGCAAATGTTCGCCTACCGCGTGAGTTGTCTGTTGAGCAAAAGTCGTCACCTTGTCCCAGAAGTCAGTTGTCGTCATTCGTTTTTTGTATTAAAAAGTCGGACTTAGTGTGTTGCAGCATACGCATTCAATTTAGTACGCATTGGAGACAGAGGCATAGGGAGAGGTCTAGTCCAGGTCACTCTCTAGCGCAGCGGTAATCGCCCGCTTAGCATCCATCTGAAATTCTTGAATGTTTACCCGACTGACCAGAACAATCGCCACTAACATCCCCACTGCCTGAGTCACAAAGACCAGACTATAGGCCGGTAAAAGCTGCGCGGCGGTAGGCTCTGCTACCGCTGCTGCCCCCGTGAGGGTTTTCCCTAAAGACAGCAAGCCGCCGCCCAATATAGAAGCGCTGCCTCGGGCGATCGCCTGCGCCAGTCCCCAAGCCCCAATAAAGGTACCCGCCGTTTCCGCCGCTGTCAGATCGATCATTAAAATAATCGACCCGGTGGTTAGCAGTCCTGCCGCTAAGCCAAATAGACCGACCGTTCCTCGCAGCGCCCAGGGATTGGCTGTAATCCCTACCGCTGCGAGTCCGATCAGGCAAACGGCTGCCGCTAAACAGCCTACTTTCACCGTGCGCTTTTTTCCAATCAGGGGAACTAACACAAAGCTCGTGCCGATAATGCCCAGCAGCGTGCCCCCGCCAAAAAAGCCGTTGAGCGCAGTCGTTTGCTGAATGCTCATGTCAAAGATCTGTCCGCCGTAGGGCTCTAGCACCGTATCCTGGGCGAATAAGCTTAAGCTCAGCACGAGTAAAAAACAGAAAAACAGCCCGGTCTGGCGGCTGGCGGTCAATACCTTGATGGCCTGCTGCAAGGTAACGCTGTCATCCCGATTGGTGGCTGCTGAGCGCTGTTCCAGGCGAGAATAGCGCTTTTCGATGCCGACTGTACTCACTAGCGCGATCGCGCAGACAATTGCCGGGGCGACAATAAATAGTCGGTTGATCGGGCCGCGCAGATCTGCGACCGAAGTTGCACCTTCTAATGGCCCCAGCACTTGGGCGATAATGGCCACGCCTGCGACAATGCCTACCATCAACATCGACCAGCCAATACCGACGATTTTTGACTTGGTCTTCTCGTCCGAGACATCGACCAGCAGCGCGGTAAAAGGCGTCGAGGTAGACGATAGCGCTAGGCCGTACAGCGCGAACACTATCGCCAATAGCGCCACCCACGGATAAGCGCCCACCCCCCAGCCGAATTCAGCAATGTGCTCTCCGAGCTGCCACATTACCTGTACTGCGACAAACGCTGTGACCCCCATGCTGACGATACCTAGCCAGATGTAGCCGCTGCGATGGTGTCCCAACAGCGGTCTGGTATCTGACATTTGACCGAACCAAATGCGAGCCGGGGCCATGAACTGATGGACAGCGATCACCCCTGCTGCCACCAATGCTGGTACCCGCAGTTCGTCAATCATCACCCGGTTGAGCACGCCCAGCGTGAGCAAGGACATAATCCCCAGCCCCATGTTAAAAATTCCCAGCCGCAGCATCGTGAACAGGCCGATTTGGGGAAGTTCAGCGGTCTGGGTCATCGCTGGCAGATTGCTGCTCGCCATTGTTGTTTCTATCCGTTTCTTTTAACCATATCCCTATCGGCATAGGAGACGCTAGCAGAAAGCCCAGGACGAAATATCGCGTTACGCCGCAAAAAAAGCGGATGATCGCAGTTGATCACCCGCAGAGTATGTACCTCTATTGTCTCAAGATCTCTATCCCGTAGAGACCGTTGCTATGTCTTACTGCGCAACAGATTCATCGGATGAGTCAGCAATAGCAGTGGGTTGAGCGCCAGCGATATTGACTTTCACTACTTTATTGCGCTCATCTTCGGCCTTGGGCAGCGTCAGTACCAAAATGCCTGCTGCATAGTCAGCGCTGACCGCTTTGGGATCGATGGCCACCGGCAGAGAAACGACGCGGCGGAAGGTGCCAAAGCGGAACTCATTGCGCCGGACGGTTTCCTTTTCACCCAGCTCAGGTGCGGGGCGATCGCCTGAAATAGAAACCACTTCGCGGCTAGCCTGCACATCAATGCGGTCGGCATCAATGCCCGGTAGTTGCACATGCAACGTCAGCGCCTCTTCTCCTTCGACTAAGGTCACAGCAGGTGTCCAAGCGGCTGTTGTTGTTTCAGCGCCAGCAAAGTCATCAAAGAGCTGGTCGAGCTGCTTTTTGACCGTGTTGAATTCTTGAAAAGGTTGCCAGTAACGAACAATCATGGATTTGTCTCCAAAAGGTGATGCACCTATAGTGCCAAAGGAGACAGGCGATCGCTGAGTGTCAAAAACCACACCCACTGGTAGAGGATACCGATATTCGGCTGCGGTACGGTCGCCGGTTCGGTCAGCAGGCGGCCCTACTGCCCTAAGACTGTTCCGGTCGTGCAAGCCCCCGATAGGTTTGCGCCGACGGTAATCGCGCCCTCCAAATCGGCGCATAGCAAGTTGGCGCGAATGAGAGAAGCGCCGGTAAAGTTGGCTTCCTGTAAGTTGGCTTCTTCCAGATTAGCTTCGGTCAGGGTCGCGCCTTGCAAATCGGCCCGAGAAAAGTCAGTGCTGCGCAGGTTGCTGTCGCTCAAGTTGGCTCCGCGCAGGTCGGCCCCGCGCAGGTCAGCGCCTTTGAGATTGGCATTCATTAGCGTCGCGCCGCTGAGAAATGCGCCGGTCAGGCTTGCGCCTGTGAGCTTTGCGCCCATCAGGTTCGCCCCGCGCAAATTGGCTCCGCGCAAGTCAGCTCCGGTCAGATCGCACTGCATTAAGTTCGCGCCCCACAGGTTGGCCCGCAGGTCGGCCCCGGCCAGGTTTGCACCGACCAAATTGCTGCCTTCTAAATGGGTATGGTTGAGGTTGGCCCGGCTCAAGTCGCAGCCGGATAGCGTCGCCCCGGCTAGCTGTGCGCCTGCCAGATCGCTGCCCGACAGGTCAGTGTCGTCTAATTTGGCCCCGGCGAGTTTTTTGAGCTTGCCCGCCCGGACAGCGTCGATGTCAATAGAGTCACTCATCTGGATCTAAGGTTTGAAAGGAAAAGGAAAAGTGGTCGCCGCTATCAATCTGCCTCAAGTTACTTTAGGGCTGCGATTGGGTAGCTTCAGTCGCCAGTGAGGGCCAAGCATCGGCGACTTCAGGATTCAGCAAGCCAGTACTCAGGGTCATCTTTAAGGGAATCGTTGGCAGGCTCAGGCCCTGCTGCAACCCTGTCACCAAAAAGCTTAGAATCTCTACGAGCTTAGGGTCCCAGTGCTCACCCGACTCAGCCTTGCAGATAGCAAAAGCATCAGTCACGTGCTGCCATTCGTTTTCGGTCGTAGGATCGGGTTCGTGATTGGTTGCTTCAGCCGTCTCCTGGCTGGCGGCATGGCGGCGATGGGCCACTTCCTGCTGAAAACTCGCGACCAATCCTAAAATCCGCGCCTCTACCGGAATCTGGTCGCCTTTCATGCCTGCTGGCTGGCCGCTGCCGTTCCAGCGCTCATGCTGATGCGAAATGATTTGGGCGATCGCTCTCAACCGGGGCAGAATGCGCAGCGTTTGCGCACCGGGGTGCAGCGGGCAGCTATCCCACTCTTTTTCACCTTCTTCGGTATCAAACTGAGCCGGGGCAATCCGATGGAGTAAGCTCGCCAGCCGCAGCCGCTGCATTTGCCACACCGGCAGGTCTAAAAACTGACCCATCATCTCCGCAATCGAAGCCACCTCCGCCGCTGCCAAAGGATTGGTCGGGTCGGCCAGATCCGCCAGCTGAGCCATCCGCAAATATGCCTGAAGCTCATTAGAAACCAGGTTCTGGCTGAGGGCTCCGGCGAACTTGAAGGTCTCGGTTTGCTTGACCGGGCGATCGCCCCCCTGCAAATACTCCACGACTCGCATCACCACGTTGCCCACTTCATTTGTTTTGGTGGCGGCTTCAGCATCTATCTGGGCGAGCTTGGTTTCTAGTTCGGCCTGTAAGTCGGGAGCGTAATGGCCGACGTGATCGGCAGCGATCGCAATGGTCTCATTCACTAGCACCGGGTCAAACGTCCAGAATCCGTAAAACTTCCGCTCTAAATCGTTCTCTGGTGGCCCATTGGGCCCGTACTCCTCATCTGTTAGTTCCTGGCACAGCACCATCGCGCTGTAGCTAACGCCCATAATCATCAGGTGCCACTCTTGCGAAACCGGATCGTCCTCATCGAGGGTAACCAGCGTCACATTTTCCTTGCTACCGGTCGGATGATCTTTGAAGCCCGCACCCGGTGCCGCCATAATCACAATTCGGTCGGCGGTATCGGCCAAATCCGCATAGCGGTCGGCCTCCTGCAAATACCACTTCCCCTTTTGAAACGCCGTCACGATCAATGGCGAGGTATTAGTTGCCAGGACGGCATCTTCTAGCGCATGACACAGGGCGACCAGTGTGTTTTTGTAATACACCCCAAAGTTGAGCGGCGTGCGACCGGATGATTCGGTGTCGCGATCGCGAACAAGTCTATCTAGAATGGAACCCGCCAACATGCTTTTTCTGAGAAATTACTAAAGAGTTGTACTAAAAACGCCAAAAACCTTCTTTTATGATACCCCAGCCATGACCCGAGGTTGGCCATTAACCGGCGCACTTAACGCTTCCGACAGCGGCGATTTTCCCAATCGCCGCTCCAAAATGGCCATCACCGTCCGACCAAAGTCATTCGGGTTCTCACGCATCGCCTCCAGGCACACATCACCGAAGAAAGCCCCCAGTTCACCGGGGTTCCACAGCAGCTTGAGCGCTACCCAGGGCAAGTAAATTGCCAGCGGATTGTAGCCCGGCTTGAGAATATTGTGCTCAAATGCGTACGCTTCCAGGTGAGTATGCGGCTGCAACCCAATAAAGAAGATGGCAGGCTCCACCTTATCTGCGCCAAAAATGTTTTCTAGCTCGCGATGATAAGCCACCGTCTGACGAATGGTTTCGTCGCGCTCGTCGATCACATTAAAGGAGTAGTTTACCGAAACAAATTCGTTAAAGCCCGCTGCCTTGAGATCGCGGCAGTTTTGCAGCACCGTTTTCAAGTTGTAGCCCATGCGCATTTTGCGCACCAGCTCCTGAGAGCCGCTGGTGATGCCGATCTCAAAATAGTTCATGCCGGTAGCGACCATCAGCTCGCACAGGCGAGGCGTAAGGTTATCCGCGCGAATGTAGGCCGCCCAATTAATATCGGTCATGCCCGAAGCCTGGATTTTCTCCAGCAGCTCAACCGCATCGTCGATATAGCGCTTAGCCGGAATAAACTGCGCATCGGTAAACCAAAACTTGCGAATGCCTCGGTCGTAAAGCTGCCGCATTTCCTTAACGACTTCATCAGCCGGGTTAATGCGTACCTGCTTACCTTCTACCACGGTGTAAACGCAGTAGCAGCAGTTGTGCGGACAGCCGCGCTTGGTCTGCACCCCGATGTAAAAGTCCTGCTCTTGCAGGTAATACTCAAACTCGGGCCACATCGCCTCAATATAGTCGTAGTCACAAGCTGACTTTTCGATTGGCGTCGGCCACTCATGAATCAGCTTCTCTCTAGGTGCTTCACCGACGACATAGCAGCGCTCAGCAGAGAAATCTTCACCGCGTAGCAGCTTTTCTAAAAGGGTTTCGCCCTCACCGACCGAGACAATCGTGCCAGCGGGCAGCGTTTTCTGCATTTGTTCATAAAATACGCTCACCGCACCGCCGCCGACCACGACTCGGGCCTCAGGCTGATAGCGTCGGGCGCGTTTGAGCCCTCGCTTCACGAGCTTCTCGTTGCGGCGCAGCTCAGCCAAATAAGTGCCCACCATTCGTGCCCCGCCCAAAGCGCCCCTCAGCTTGACCAGAGGATTCGGCGCATAGGCAAATTCAAAGGCGTTTTGCAGGGGGTTGCCGCCGCGTCCGCCCACTGGCGCATAAATTTGAATATCGCGCCACGAGAAGACCAGCAGGGTGGGTTGAAAGCTATCAATGCGGCTATCTAGCGCAGCGGTAAAGTCGAGCGGCGGCACCGTGCCCATGTCAAAAATTTGCTGCTCTACGGCGGGGAAAAGCTTATTTACGTGGTCTGCCAAATAGACCACGCCGATTGGGAAAATCGGGTTGCAGGGGAGGCGAACGTAAAGGATGCGGTCGTTCATAGCGGGGGTAGGTACCGATAGCAGCGCTCAAAAGCCTGACATTTGGGCTGTGATTCGAGCCAATGAAAAGATCAGCGGGGCTAACCTCGACCTTCCATATATTTCATATATCTTTACGATAGCACTGTCACCCTGGAGCGATGGCGTTTTGGCAAGCGTATTTGAGTATTTTTTGACTGAATGCTCGCTGAAGCTTTTTGACTTTGAAGCCAACTCCAGGCACGAAAGCGTTCCGTATCGAAGGATACTTTGTTTCTCTTTTGGCGACTGACCCACGTGTCGTAGGGGCCTTCACGAACAAAGTTTTGTTGCGCCTTGTAGCTTTTTGTAGCTTTACTAGCGAGAAAATAATAAACTCTCACTTTTGGCAGAGAAGTCCTTCGTCTGGGCGCGACACCATTGAAATAGTTTGCTTCTCTAAGCTGCTCGCGCTGAGGTAAACAGATCTCCCACAGGTGGCTATTTGGTAGCCAAGAGCGCCACACAATCACCCTCTAGGACGCTGCTTAGCCAAAAGACGGCGGGATTCAATCCATTCTTTAGGGCAACTTGGGTAAGCAGTGGCTCAGCTTCAAAATTCGGCTATATGCTTTTTTGTAATCGCTGTGATGCAATAAGCAGTCGAATAAGAGACCAGTAGCAGGCGGGTGGCATCGGCTTGGTATTCCTTTTTACAGCTAGTGTAAATAGTCAAGTGTTAGCCTTTTCGCATATGAAGTATTGCTGTTTGTTCTTTCTCTCTCTAACTGTTTCTTCTCGTCTTCACCCAAACCATGGCTCAAATTTTAGACCCGCTTCCTTCTGACGACGACGACACCCTGTTGTGCTGCTACGTCAATGCCACCAGTAAGATTCAAATCGCGCGTATTACAAATGTGCCTGACTGGTATTTTGAGCGGGTGGTGTTTCCAGGGCAGCGGCTGATGTTCGAGGCGGTAAAAATGGCAATGCTGGAAATTCACACGGGAATGATGGCTAGTTCAATTCTTTCTGACACGATTCCCTGTACGCGCCTGAGTGTAGAGGCCGATGGTAGTCGCGCTCAGTCCGATTCTGAGGGCGCAGGTAGGGTTGCCCCCATGCCAGCCGGGGCAATCGCTGACTAACGCTAACCCTTTTGAATGATCGCTACAGAAGCCAACAGGCCAATTCACAATCAGCAATCAAGCCCTGCATCTGCTTTTACCAGCCGCTGCAGGGTTGTTTTTTGGGTGCAGTTAGCGGTAAAGGTGTTATGCCTGTAATGGCGCGTTTTACGGAGGAATTAGTTGGGTGGATCTTCCCTCTTTTATTTGGCTTTGGCGAATTGCGGCCTGGTCTATGGGGCTATCGCTAACGGTGTATGGCTTGCTGGCGCTTAGCGGCGGCAGTTTGTTTTATACCCGTCGGGGCAAGGGCGAGCGTCCCAAGTGGCTCCGACCGACCCATTATGTTCTCGGCGGTACCTTGGTGACCCTGGTGCTGCTGCTGTTGGGCATTGGGGTGATTGGGACGCTAGGGGAGT
>JBBQAC010000339.1:0-3772 GCA_038315915.1 Phormidesmidales cyanobacterium | reverse complement strand
GATAGCGGCATGGTTCCGAAACGGATAACACTTTCACGGTGCTTGTACACTGTTTTTTCTCTCATGAGAGAAAAAACAGTGTACAAGCACCGTGAAAGTGTTATCCGTTTCGGAACCATGCCGCTATCGCTATGTCTGAGTAAGTCTGCGCCCCGCCCCGCCCGCCGCTGGGTGTCTCAACTAACCAAGTCGATAGCAGCGCTTCGTCTAACCAAAACGTCAGACTGCCGCGCTGCTTCAATCCAGCGCTATACTCAGACCAGTTACGGATGCGGTAGCTCATGGAGCTGCTGTTTTGGGTGGTAGTTAAACATTACTTCATTACTCCCTCTGTAACCCCTATTCGTGCAACAACGCCGACCGGGAGTATGAACGATCTAGTGATGACCCGTGATACTGCTTAGACACAGGATCAAACGACGGACGCGCTTTCGGCTATTTTTTCCAGCTATGGTCGCGCAAGTAGGATTCAAAGTCACTCGGCGCAGGAAAATCACGTTTCAACTGTGCAAAATCCGCTGTGTACCCTACGTTCTCAAACCAGCGAAACATGATGGTGACCTCTTCCCCAGCCTGTTGCTCAAACGCTTCAAATGGAATTTGCTGGTAGTTGACAGGTTTGCCTAAAACGCGACTGAAGGCAGCTGCAATTTCTGGCATCGTCATCTCCACACTGGCAACTTCGATTTCGCAACTCATAAAATCTTCGGGGCGATCAAATACCTCGACGACCATTTTGCCATAGTCAGTAGTGCGTTAATGTAAAGGATAGAGGAAAATAAGGTATAGCTATTGAAACTTTCAGGGAGTAGAGCAGATGAAAATCGAGATGACCGTCCTACATGTGGTTCTCACGAGATATCAAAGAACGGGACAACCCGGCGAGGCAAGCAAAACTACAAATGCCGAGACTGCAACCGTCGTCTTGGTTCGCATTCCCTAGCGCCGGGAACCGACGCGGGGTCGCACCGCAATTTGTCGAAGACCCGCAGTGGAAGCCAAAAGACAGAGACACGAAATCACTGCTAAAGAAGTGAATCTTTCAGGGCAATAGCCTGATGTCCAGCATTGGCAGGTGTTACGACTGAAATAAAAGTCAGCGGCTGATCGCCGCTATTGAATACACCGTGGACTTGGCCTGAGTGAGCAATCACCACATCTCCGGCTACAATGGGCTGTGTAGTGCCTGCGTCATCTAAATAATAATCACCTTTGCCGCTGAACACAGTCCAAGTATCTTGCCCATTGGGGTGAATGTGGGTAGGGATGCTTTGACCCGGCTCTACCTGCCAAGCAACCACAACACCTTCTGAAGACTTTGCGACCACTGAACGAACGGGTGCTCTATCTGCCGGTTTAAAGAAATTAGAGCTGCTGAATATCCGATCTGCGTTCATTTTTTTTAGGCTCGTCTTTTTTGATTGTGAAAAAAGTGCTGACCGTTTGACGTCTATTTACTATCAGTATTGTCTCAATATGCGTATTGAAATAATGTCTCATAGATAACCTTATTCAGTCTGTCGCTCTCTCGCTGACAGTGCTTAATTCGCATAGCTTAACTCCCATAATTTGACACCCAAGGATCTAGCTCGAATTCATTGCTGAGATAATCAATGAAGCAGCGCACTTTAGCCGGGATAAATCGGCCTCTTCTATAAACAACTTGAATGGGCAAAGGCGGCGGCTGATACGCCTGTAAAAGAATGCGTAGCTGAGGAGATTGGGTAAGGTTTCCAAATAGCCAAATTGGAGAAACCGCAATTCCGATGCCGGAGAGGACGGCTTCGCGAATAGCAACCGAGTTGTCGGTCTGAAAGTTGCCGCTAACTTTTACGATAGTAGAGTGACCGGTCTTGTTTTGAAACGTCCATTCAGTTCCAAGGGGCTGATAAACAATGCAGTTGTGTTGAGCGAGGTCAGCAGGGATTTTAGGCTCGGGGCGCTGTTCTAAATAGCTGTTGGCTGCGATCGCAACTCTCCTCGTCATCCCTACCCGCTGCACTTTCAAAGACGTGTCTTGTACCTGACCAATCCGAATCGCCAGATCGACCCCCGATTCCACCAAATCTACAAAGCGATCGCTCATATTTAGCTTCAGTTGAATATCCGGGTAGCACTTCAGAAACTTCTGTAGCCGAGGCACCACCTGAAGCTGCCCAAATGAAACCGGGCAGTTCACCCGCAGAACGCCCGCTGGCAACTGCCGCCGCCCTACGCTCGCCTCGGCCTCAGCCAAAGATTCGATCACGGTTTGAGCCTGGATGTAGAAGCGATCGCCTGCCTCAGTTAGCGTCAGCTTCCGGGTAGAGCGGGTCAGTAGCTGCGCGTCCAAATATTCTTCTAACGCCGCAATCTGCTTGCTCACCGTGGGCTGAGTTGTGCCTAGCTCACGCGCGACTGCCGAAAAGCTCCCTGTTTCTACCACCCGCACAAAGCTTTTAATGCCGTCAATCCTATCCACAGCCGATGCCTCAATTCATTCTAAATTAGAATTAATCATATTCCTTTTCGCCTGCTTATCAAACAATTCAGAATCATTCATGATGGATTCAACAGGCAAATGACCTGACCTTCACCACTCGTTCAACCGGAGACAGCTAATGAAAATTCGAGATTCTATTGTATTAGTTACAGGCGCAAATCGCGGGATTGGGAAAGCCTATGTCGAGGCCCTCGTGCAAGCGGGCGCTCAGAAAATTTATGCGACGGCCCGCCAGCTTGAGTCTTTAGATGAAGTGGTTGCGATCGCCCCTGAGCGCATTGTCCCCTTGGCGCTGGACGTGACTCAAGCTGAGAAAATTGAGGCGATCGCCCAGCAAGCATCCGATGTTCAGCTCCTGATCAACAACGCCGGTGTCCTAACCTCGGGCGGCTTATTCAAACCCAACAGCATCGAAAACGCTCACTCGGAATTCAATACCAACTACTTCGGTACGCTGATGATGGTTCGCAGCTTTGCACCCGTTCTACAGCGCAACGGCGGTGGCACCATCGTCAACATGCTCAGCATTGCCTCTATCGTCAACGTGCCTCTTTTCAGTTCTTACAGCGCATCCAAATCCGCCCTCCATTCTCTCACTCAAGGCATTCGCGCCGAGCTAGCCGCACAAAGAACTAAGGTCGTTGGCGTCTTTCCGGGCCCGGTTGATACGCCTCAAGCCAAAGAGATCTCTCTTGACAAAGCCGAGCCTATCGAAGTGGCCAAAGCCGTACTATCAGGCATTGAGCAAGGTTCCGAAGACATCTACCCCGATCCTGTCGCTCAAAACGTGCTTGAAAGCCTACGCACCCCCCTCAAAACAGTTGAACAGCAGTTCGCGGGCCTGTTGCCTCAGTAGGCTTTCTGCGTCAGGGCATTCAGAGGAGTGCCCTGCAAACTCATCCAGCCGAGCCCTGACCAAACAACGCCTTGCAAAACTAGGAGACAGACCCATGACCCTCAAATCACAGCTTGACGCCTTTCGCGCTGAATTTATCGCTAAGTTCCCTGCTGATAAAGCTGCCATTATGGAACAGGCTACCGCCGAGCTAGAACAAACTTTTGTTCCCATCCTGAAAGTGGGAGACTTAGGCCTTGTAAAATAAAAACTTCATGGAGTTTGGGTTACCGTAGAAGTAGATTTATCGGGCAGGCTAGCGGCAATGAGACATCGTGCTATCCATGAATGCATTTGTGCAGCGTGCAAAGGTGGGGATACCCTCATGCAGGCACAGCATCGCCAACTGAATCTACTCATGAGCCGCCTTGATGAACAACAGCGACGCTGGCTAG
>JBBQAC010000104.1:0-14017 GCA_038315915.1 Phormidesmidales cyanobacterium | reverse complement strand
GGTAGCATATGTTCTATCCGTTCCCATTGGTCATCGCGTAGGGCGTATCGTCTTGTCGTCATCGTTCTCTAGGCATCTTCGCTCTTATGATAAAAACGACTGACAAATTTTGCGTCCCTCTAATTGATGACACGCCCTAGCCTGACGCCCACAAAGCTCTCCAGCCGTTGAACCTGCTGGCTGACGGTTGGCTGAGATAAATTGAGGGCGATCGCAGCCGCCGTGAAGCTACCTCGTTCAGCTACCTCAATAAAGGAGATGAGAGCCGATGTTTCTAAGCTAGCGAGCGTAGATTTATCCATAGAACCAAGCCGGGTTCTAACCCGGACTAAGGTTTGGAAGGTGGCCTTAAATCTGAGGCATTATTACCCTACTCAATAATGGTAATTCAGTTCTGGCCATCTTTTGTCGTTTTGAATACCAAAGCTGCTGACGGTAATATTCATGTCATTGATTCATATGATTTCGAGTCTTTTGGCGGCTTGTTTCTTCTAAAAGGTCAAGCTATTATTCATCATGATAAGTAGAATGTTGATTGTGACTTGTGGATTGTGACTTGTGGCATGAGAGTATGATCGCAAGCAGTGTTTCAGAGCCAGACGTTTCAGAATCAGATGTTTTAGAACCAAACGTTTCAGACTATAAATCGGAACCAAAATAAGGAGACTCTTATGTCAATGCATGGTGATATTTCTTCGAGTAATGATTCGGTAGGGGTAGCGGTCGTCAATTACAAAATGCCTCGGCTGCATACTCACGACGAAGTGATCGAAAATTGCCAGAACATCGTCAAAATGATCGACGGTATGAAGGTTGGTTTGCCGGGGATGGATCTCGTCGTTTTCCCCGAGTACTCGACCCACGGCATTATGTATGACCGAGACGAGATGATGGAGACGGCCTCTAGCATTCCAGGAAAGGAAACTGACATTTTTGCCGACGCCTGCATTCGCAACAAGGTTTGGGGCGTTTTCTCTTTAACCGGGGAGCGGCACGAGAAGCACCCTGACAAGGTGCCGTATAACACGCTGATCTTGATGAACGATCAAGGAGAGATCGTCCAAAAGTATCGCAAGATTATGCCTTGGACGCCGATTGAAGGGTGGTATCCGGGCAACTGCACCTACGTGAGCGACGGGCCAAAGGGGCTGAAGATTTCTCTGATTATTTGCGACGATGGCAATTACCCAGAGATTTGGCGCGACTGCGTAATGAAAGGCGCTGAGCTGGTGATTCGCTGTCAAGGCTACATGTATCCTGCCAAAGAGCAGCAGATTATTGTGTCTAAGGCAATGGCCTGGATGAACAATACCTATGTAGCCGTTGCTAACGCGGCTGGTTTTGATGGGGTGTACAGCTACTTTGGCCATTCGGCTGTGGTGGGCTTTGACGGGCGTACGCTGGGCGAATGCGGCGAAGAAGAGAATGGCATTCAGTACGCAGCGCTCTCTAAGTTCGCCATTCGCGACTTCCGTAAGCACGCTCAGTCTCAGAACCATCTGTTCAAGCTGTTGCATCGCGGCTACACCGGAATGCTGAATTCAGGCGATGGCGATGAAGGCATAGCAGAGTGTCCTTTCGAGTTCTATCATGAGTGGGTGACGGATCCTCAGAAGACTAAGGAGAAAGTTGAGGCGCTGACGCGTGACAAGGTAGGAACCGAGGAATGCCCAATTGAGGGGATTCCTAACAAGCAGACAGGCGCTACGGTGATCCCTGCGGCGAAAAAGGCGGTCGTGGTAAAGCAGCCTGTCTCTTAAGGACGGCAACCGAGGGGCTAAGCGTAATTGTTCGCCTCGGCGTTCCGTAGGAATAGTCTGGCTGGGTTGTTGCTATCTGCTACGCAGAGGCTTTGCCTTGGCTTTGCCAAGCCTCCGGCGTCATGACTACGCTCAGCCAGTGGGCAAGTGCTGGCATTGAAATCTAAGCATGGTGTGCTCGCCCGCTGGTTGATCTGAGCCAAAAAATCGATTTTTCGACTCGGCTTCAAAACTGGACGTGAGACTTTCGGGGTGGTTTTTAAAAGGTACTTTTGGGGGGCGTTGTTGGACTAAGACAGCAGAGGAAGAAGACTATCTTTTCCCAGCCGGTAGCAAGCTAGTGCAAGATACAGGTTTTCAGGGCTATCAGCCAGAAGAGGTGACGATAGCACAACCGAATAAGAAACCTCGGAACGGCGATGTGATGGAGACAGCCTGCGGGTCACACAATTTCCGGTTGAGCTACCGTCGGGGAAAAGCTCATGAGCCGGTGGCACAAGAAGTATGCGATCATTGAACTGTGGCGTTAATTGCTGCGAAGGAAGCCGCGCTATGATTGGGCTACCCCCGGTGGAAGAATGAAGGTGCGCAATGACAATCGCCAAATCACCACAGTTCGGAAGTTTTGAAGAATATCTAGCGGCTGACCCCTCTGATTTGCCAGAAGGTCGTTATGAATATTGGCATGGGGAGCTGGTTCCGGTTATGTCTGAGTCGGGTTTAAATGCGCTGTTGGCTTTTTGGCATTGGCTAACGTAGGGGTGCCGGTCGCTGTTTTGCGTTCCCATTCCTGCGAAGTTGAGGTGCTAGGGCTACCGCGTACCCGATTTCCTGACCTGACAGTTTTGGCTGAGGAACATGTTGCGTTGATTGAGCGGCGGGAGCGGGTCACTCGTGATATGCCACCGCCCCGTTTGTTAGTGGAAGTGGTTTCTCCTGGGGATGAGGATAGTGAGAATTATCAGCGAGATTATGTCCAGAAGTCTCGTCAGTATGCCGCTATTCTGGTTCCGGAGTATTGGATTATTGACCCCGATCGGGCAGTGGTTTTAGTAGGTCTACTCATTGATGGAGAATATCAGTTCCAGACCTTTACTGGGAATCAGCAAATTGTATCGTCCATATTTCCAGCAGTAAGTCTCACGGCTAAGCGGGTTCTGAGCGCCTAGCATCTTTCGCACCTCAGCCGTTATTGCTTCGTTTGGGGCACAAGCGAAGACGTCCTGTAGCGGCTTTTCGAGGTTATCTGTTCTTGCAAGAAGCTCACAAAGTGCAGTTATATAAAACGCCAGCGGTACAACAATTCAAATGCAGCGGGCAGGCTAAAGTTTGTTGGTCGTGATGCAGAGGATACTAGCCTCCCAGTTGCCTGGACAGAACATCTTCATACTCAAGCACCAACGGCACAGATAGGTGAATGCCAAACTAGCCTAGCCCGACGACCATTCTCAAAAGCTGAAGTGAGGCTCCTCTAAGGGATCGTGTGCCCGCCACTAAAACACTGGTATCAATGACTATTTGAGGAACTGACACTACTTGCTTATCCTCATGTAGCCTGATTGCGATCGCAGCAACCAGGCCGTTCTATGGACGAGCGAAAAACCCAACACTACGAGCCCTGCCGCAGCTTCTCCAGTACGCTCTGATCTTCCATCGTGGTCGCGTCGCCTACCACTTCTTCGCCGCTGGCCAGGTTGCGCAAAAAGCGGCGGATGATTTTGCCGGAGCGGGTTTTGGGCAGGGCGTCGGTGAATTGGATTTCGCCGGGGCGGGCGATCGCGCCAATCTCCTTCACCACATGCTGCTTCAGCTCAGCCTTCAGCTCATCACTGGCGCTAAATTGATCTTCCAAAGTCACAAAGGCATAGACATCTTGACCTTTCAAGTCATCTTTACGGCCTACCACAGCGGCTTCTGCTACCGCCGGATGCGACACCAAAGCAGACTCAATCTCCATCGTCCCCAGCCGGTGCCCCGACACATTCAACACGTCGTCCGTGCGACCCATCACCCAGAAGTAGCCGTCCGCATCCTTACGCGCCCCGTCGCCAGCAAAGTACAGATATTTCCCATCCTTGGGCGGAATATGCTCCCAGTAGGTGCGGCGGAACCGGTCA
This sequence comes from Phormidesmidales cyanobacterium, assembly GCA_038315915.1. Taxonomy (GTDB): domain Bacteria; phylum Cyanobacteriota; class Cyanobacteriia; order Phormidesmidales; family Phormidesmidaceae; genus Phormidesmis. The sequence goes on along the minus strand of JBBQAC010000104.1, from coordinate 10,140 downwards.
TCGTCGCCATACACCGTGCGCATCATGCTGGGCCAGGGATGCTTGATTACCAAATAGCCGCCTTCATTGGCCCTGACCGGATTGCCTTCGGTATCGACGACATCGGCCAGGATGCCAGGGAAGGGCTTAGTTGCCGATCCAGGCTTGGTTGGGGTAGCACCGGGCAGCGGCGTGAGCATAAAGCCGCCAGTTTCGGTTTGCCACCAGGTATCGACGATGGGGCAGTTGTTGCCCCCAATTATCTCGCGGTACCACATCCACGCTTTGGGGTTAATCGGTTCGCCCACGGTGCCTAGCAGCCGTAGGGAGGAAAGATCGCGGGCCTTGGGCAGTTCATCGCCCATTTTCATAAAGGCACGAATCGCGGTTGGTGCGGTGTAGAAAATACTGACACCGTACTTTTCCACGACGTCCCAAAAGCAGCCGGGGTTGGACGCGCGGGGTGCGCCCTCGTACATCAGGCTAGTTGCGCCGTTGGAAAGTGGACCGTACACAATGTAGCTGTGGCCAGTAATCCAGCCGACATCGGCGGTGCACCAGTACACGTCGGTTTCTTGGATATCGAACGTCCACTGGAAGGTCATGTGGGTGTAGAGGCTGTAGCCCGCCGTGGTGTGGACGACGCCCTTGGGTTTGCCGGTGGTGCCGCTGGTGTAGAGGATAAACAGCAGATCTTCGCTGTCCATGGGTTCGGCGGGGCAGGTGGCGGAGGCGGTGGGCTGCACGTCGTGCCACCACACGTCGCGTCCGGGTGTCCATTCCACGTCCTGCTTGGTGCGCTGAACGACGAGGACGTTGGTGACTGAAGGGACAGCATTGTCTTTGAGGGCTGCATCTACAGCGGGCTTGAGGCCCATCGCTTTGTCTTTGCGGAAGCCGCCATCGGCAGTGATCACTACTTTGGCTTCGGCGTCGTTGAGGCGATCGCGCAATGCCTCCGCACTAAACCCGCCAAAAATCACCGTATGGGCCGCGCCAATTCGGGCACAGGCCAGCATCGCCACCGCCGCTTCGGGGATCATCGGCATGTAAAGGCCCACGCGATCGCCCTTCTTCACGCCCATGTCCTTGAGCACATTCGCCATCTGACACACTTCCCGGTGCAGTTGGGCGTAGGTAAGCGTGCGCGAATCGCCCGGTTCGCCTTCCCAGATTAGCGCCGCCTTGTTGCGCCGCGCGGTGGTCAGATGCCGATCCAGGCAGTTGTAGGAAATGTTAATTTTGCCGCCGACAAACCACTTGGCAAACGGCGGCTGCCAGTCGAGCACCGTATCCCACTTTTGAAACCAGTCCAGCTCCTGCTCAGCCAGCCTTGCCCAAAACGCTTGCGGGTCAGCCTCGGCCTCGTCGTACAGCTTTTGGTAGGCTTCCATGCTGGGTATTCGCGCCGCTTGCGAAAATGCCGGGGAGGGCTCAAATACCCGCTGCTCTTGCAGTACCGATTCGATGGTGGAGTCTGACATAGTGAGATTAAGCCTATTAACACGCTATAGAGAACCTTTCAAAACCATACTGCGAATGCTCACAGCTTGGTAATCTCAGCGGCGTTCCTTAACATTTCAGCCTTACTTTTTCACAGGCTAAGCAGATGCTATTCATTCGTCTTTGGCGTCACTTTTTCTTGCTTGGCGAACTGCTCGGCGGACTGCTTGGCGAACTGCTTGGCGCATTTTTGCTCGGTGGATTGAGTGCGATGTCGAGAACTTCGCGAGCATTTTCGGCGTCGTCTTTGGCATCGCGATAGCGAAGATTGGTTTGGGCGAAGGTTTTGAGGGTTTTGAAGCCGTTGTTGAGTTCCTCGATTTGTTCTTCTTCGATCATTTCGTCGGTGAAGAGCAGGTCGATTAGCTCGCGGACTTTGAGCGCGTCCTCGCGGGAGCCCTGTACCTTGACCTTGAGCTTGGCCAGGTTGCTGAGGGTTTGTACCGCTTCTACGACGGCATTTTCTTCGTCGGTCGGTTCGTTATTTGGCTCTTTCACTTCGATAAAGTCCTTAGGGTTGAAGCCATCGTCAAGCTCGGTGGGCAGTTCGTCTTCGTCGATCATCGCCATGAGCTGATCCATCGCCTTTTCGCGCGATTTGTTGGAGTCGCGACCGGCCACATCAATCAAAACCTCGGGGCTTTGAGCAAGCGTATATTGAACCATAATTTCAAATAGTATTTTTGTATCATCATTCTAAAAGATGGTGCCGCATTTTGATCCGCTATTTTGATCCTGATCGCGGCTCTTTTGGGGCTTTGGTGCGGCCCAGCCCAAAAATTGTCTACAGATCGACCGGAGGGTGTACTCATTTTATAGAATTAGCAGAAGAGATTGCGTACTTTGGAAATGTCTTAACGAATGCTGTCAGGTAGCTTGTGAATTCGATTGAGCGATTTAGTCAGGGCTTAGGATTGGCTGCGCTGGGCACCCTGTGGCTAGCGGCATCGGCTGTGGCCGCGACACCGGACGAAATGCCGTTGGAAACGTTGCAAGCTTTGCCTGCTGTGGAAAGTGAGGACACGGAAGCCGAGGATTTGGAAAGCGATCGCCCAGAAAACGAAGGCGATGCTCAATCGGCTGATATTTTGCAGCAGGCGGCTGCGCAGGCGAACCAGGCCGCATTGCTGGCTCAGACAGCGGCAACAGCAGCAGATTGGGATGGGGTCATGGCGCTGTGGCTGACGGCGATCGCCCTAGCCCAATCCATCCCGCCCGAAAGCCCTTCGCGCATCCTGGCCCAGCGGCAGATCCATAGCTATGTGCAAGGGCTGCTAGCCGCTCAGCAAAAAAATGAGCAGGCCAGTCCTTTCGGGTTTCCTAGCTTAGGCAGTGCGTTGTTTGATGTGCAGCTTGCGGGCTACCTGTCGTATGTCGCCACGGTGGGGACGCCGGACATTTTGATTGTGGGCAGCTCGCGGGCGTTGCAGGGAATCGATCCGCAGGTAATGCAGCAGACGCTGGCGCAGCAGGGGCATCCGGGGCTGAAGGTGTACAACTTTAGCGTCAACGGGGCAACGGCTCAGGTGGTGAACTTTATGCTCAGTGAGCTACTGCCTAAACCTTTGCCCCCGGTAATTGTGTGGGGTGACGGGTCGCGGGCTTTTACTGAAGGGCGGCGCGATCGCACTTGGGAAAGCATCGTAGCTTCGGCAGGCTACCGGGCAATTCAGTCAGGGGAAAATCCAGCGAACGGGTTGGCTGCTCGACCGGTAGATCCGATCGCAGCGGACACAGGCGATATCTTCAGCCGACTCAGAGCCGCGAATGTGGCTACCGGACAGGCTACATTACCAGAATTTTCAGGAAATTTGGATGCGCTGGGGTTTTCGGCGGTGGGCGATCGCTTCTCCCCTCAAGCCTACTATCAGCAGACTCCCGAAGTCAGCGGTCGCTACGATGGGGCCTATGCTGGCTTTAGGCTGAATGGAGCCCAGAGCACTGCTTTAGGGCAGCTAGCCGCCTTTGTCGCCGCTAAAGAATCACGGCTGTTTTTTGTCAACTTGCCCTTGAGTGACAGCTATTTAGACAGTGTTCGTCAGCGCTATGAAGGTCAGTTTCAGCAGTTTTTGCGGGCTCAGAGCGCGGCCCACGGCTTTGAGGTGATCGATTTGCTGACTGAGTGGCGAGGGCGACCGGCTTTGTTTGCTGATCCGAGTCATATCAATCAGGAGGGGGCGGCGGTGATCGCGAGGCAGCTAGCTCAGCATCCGGCAGTTTTGGCGGCGATTCGGGGACAGGCAGCAGGGGAAAGTGGGGACATGGGGGATGTGGATGTGGGGGAGAGCCTCTTTTAGATGGCGCTGATTGGGTTTTCGATGGGCTCCTTGAGGATCGAGGATTTAGGATTTGGTAGGACGCATAATTCCTGAGCCCTCACCCTAAATCCCTCTCCCTTCGGGAGAGGGACTTTGAGTCCGGCCCCCTTCTCCTTCGGGAGAAGGGTTGGGGATGAAGGCGACAGGCTGTGAAAACGCGTCAGGATTTTCTATCAAACTAACCAATTCCATCCGGGCACTCTGACGGTATGGAATCCGATCTTTCTCGTATAGCGGGCCGATATAGGCAAATACCGAATACTTTGCTGCTTTGTGCCAGGGATCTGAGGCAACAGCAAACCTCGACTGAAGAAATACTTTGGCTATTTCTGCGAGGACGCCGGTTGCACGACGCTAAGTTTCGGCGTCAGCATAATATTGGCAGGTTCATTGCCGACTTTTATTGTCACAAGGCTCGATTGGTAGTTGAGCTGGATGGCAAGATCCACGAAATGCAGGAGGCACGGGACGCGGCACGAGATGCGTGGATGATTGCCAGTGGGTTAACGGTTTTGCGGTTTAAGAATGAAGACGTGTGGGAGAGACTGGACTTTGTGTTGGAGGAGATTGTGAAAGCCCTCATCCTCAATTCTTCTCCCGTAGAGCTTGCTCTTCTCGCAGAGTAAGGAGAAAGACTCAGAGTCCGGCCCCCTTCTCCCCTCGGGAGAAGGGTTGGGGATGAGGGCTCAGGATGCACAGCTTGCTCTTCTCGCAGAGGAGCTCAGGAATCACGCCTTTAATATCAAGTCCTCAATCCTCAGTCAGAAAAATCTGTGAAAATAAGGCAAATTGTTGCACAGGGCACAGCTTTACACCGCCAGGCTCACTATATTATTCACAGAACTTTAGCCAGCAGGCGCTGCTCCAACGCCGTGGGTAATACTCTCATTGTCTGGCTAAGGAAGTCTTCTAGGAGAAAACTCTTCTAGCTCTTAAATAGCGCACTCAAAAGGTGTTTTAGATCTAACATTTAATCATTCATGGAACCCTCGGGCCTGGCTATTGCTGGGCTTTTTTTTGCGGTATCAGCGTTTTTGGCCGACGATGGTGCGATGGCGCGGGCTATTGGCAACAATGCGCGGAGTCGTGAAGCCTGCGGTCTCGAACAATTCGGTCATATCGAGCGCAAAGTACTGGTCGAGATAGGGTTCGGTGCTTTTGAGCAGCGTCAGGATGTAGGGCGGCATCTTGGCATAGACCTCGGCGCTGGGGTTCATGTCCATAATGGCGAAGTATCCGCCCGGACGCACCAGTCGGTAGGCTTCGGCGACGATATCGCGGGCTGCTGAGGCGGGCAACTCATGAAATACCAGGCAGGCTGAAACCAGGTCGGCGGAGCCTGCGGGCAACCCGGTCGCTTCGGCAGCGGCGTGCACCCATTTAACCGGGTTGACTGGGTTCATTTGACTTTCGGTGTATTGAGCCACGGCTAAAAAATAAGGCGATAGATCGATGGCAGTGAGGTTGGCAGTGGGAAAGGCGGTTTGCAAGGCAAATGTGCTGCGGCCTGTACTCGCCCCAAAATCGACGATCTGCTGCGGATCGGTTGTTAGAATTTCTTTCAGGGCCTGGTGGTAGCTCGCTCGTAGCATTGGGTCGCCCTGAATGCCCGCTCGCTCATCGCCTTCGGGCCAGATCCGGGCATGGACGGCGCGGGCGGCAACATCGACTTCTAGCGCCGGGAGCCAGCCCAGATTGCCCTCGCTGTAGGCGTGAAAGCTGGTGGTGTAGTAGAGCGGATAGGCCAGGTCAGGATCGATGATTGCGGCTAGCTCGCGCTCCCAGTCAGGGCTCATTTTACCCTCGCCCTCGCCTCTGGCCCTGAGCGCTTCGGCTTCGTCGCGCCAGTACACACCGATGGTTTCGGCTCTGCCGATCATCATGCTGCGGGCTCGGTTTTTAGCAAAGCTGGCCAGCGGCTTGATAGAGAGCAGACCATTGATCATTGAGGAGGCGACCGCATTCATAGTAAAAGAGGCTCAATTAGGTTCAAAGAAGTGTAAGACTACAGAGAAAAGCTAGTTTAAACTTACCGTTTTTCTGCGATCGCCCCCGCCCCTTCTCATTTATTATTCCTATGGCTAATTCCTATTTGTCCCTGCTCGATCAAGCTGGCCGCAAGCCTTTTGAGCTGCCCGGCGCATACCCTCACTACAACCCTGATCGGCCTGGGCAGGTAGAGCATATCGCCCTGGACTTAGCCTTTGACATTCCGGCCAAGCGCTACAGCGGCACCTGCAAAGTGCGCATCGCCCCGGTGATCGACGGCCTCAGCAGCCTCACCCTCGATGCGGTCGATCTTCAGATCAAGTCGGTCAAAGTTGGTAAGACCAAGCAGGATTTTGACTATGACGGCGAGCAGCTCCAAGTGACGCTGAAAACGCCCACAGAGTTTGGCAAGTCCTTTACCTTGGCAATTGAGTACGCTGTTGAAAATCCGCAGCGCGGCATTTATTTCATTGGCCCCGACGAGTACTACCCCGACAAGCCCACTCAGGTCTGGACTCAGGGCGAAGATGAAGACTCTCGCTTTTGGTTCCCTTGCTTCGACTATCCTGGTCAGCTTGCCACTTCTGAAATTCGGGTGCGGGTGCCCAAAAAATACCGGGTGGTTTCCAATGGGGAACTGGTCAGCACCGAGGCCGAAGGCAGCGACAAAATTTACCACTGGAAGCTGGAGAAAGTGCACCCTAGCTACCTGATGACGCTGGCCATTGGCGCTTTTGATGAGATTACAGATGAGTGGCAGGGCAGGCCGGTCAGCTACTACTTTGAGAAAGGCCGCAAGGCCGAAGCCAAGCTCACCATGGGCAAAACGCCGGAGATGATGGCGGCTTTGAGCAAGTGGTTTGGCTATGACTATCCGTTTTCTAACTACGATCAGGTCTGTGTCAGCGACTTTATTTTTGGGGGAATGGAAAATACCACCACGACGCTGCTCACCGACCGCTGCTTAATCGACAAGCGGGCGGCTCTGGACAATCAGCGGGCCGAGACGCTGGTAGCTCACGAGCTGGCGCATCAGTGGTTTGGAGATCTGATGGTGATCAACCACTGGTCGCAAGCCTGGGTGAAAGAAGGCGCGGCCACTTATTCTGAAGTGCTGTGGCTGGAAGAAACTCTGGGCAAAGAAGAGGCGCTGTACTACCATCTCAACCACGCGCGGGCCTACTTGAGTGAAGACCAGAGCCGCTACCGACGGCCTTTGGTCACGCATATTTATCGGGAGGCGATTGAGCTGTACGACCGGCATATTTATGAAAAAGGCTCTTGCGTGTATCACATGATTCGCACTGAGCTAGGCGATGAATTGTTTACGCGATCGCTCAGCACTCTCCTCACCGACAACGCCCACAGCACCGTCGAAACCATTGACCTGCTGCGCGCCATCGACAAAGCCACGGGCCGCAATCTGCGCTTTTTGTTTGATCAATACGTGTTCCGAGGCGGACACCCTGACTACAAAGTGGGCTATAGCTGGGATAGCGAGAGCAACCTGGCGAAGCTGAGCGTCACTCAAACCCAGGTTGAAGACGGCAAGTCCCAAGTGCAGGAAGGACTGTTTGATCTCAAGGTGCCGATTGGCTTTGGCTATGTTTCTAAAGCGGGCGCTGAGGTAAAAACCTTCAAAGTGCGGATTCATCAGCGGGAGCAGACGCTGTATTTTCCGCTGGAGCAAAAGCCTGACTTTATCAGCTTCGACGTGGGTAATCACCTGCTCAAAACAGTCGAGCTGACCTACCCGGTAGCCGAACTCAAAGCGCAGATCACGCACGATCCTGACCCAATTTCTCGCCTATTTGCGGCTGAAGCCCTGGCCAAAAAAGGCAGCTTAGAAGCCGTCGCCAGCTTGAAAACGGCGCTCAAGTCCGATCCTTTTTGGGCGGTACGCGCCGAAGTAGCCGAACAGCTCGGCGCTGTGCAGCTTGCTCAGGCAGAAGCGGCCTTACTCACCGGGCTCGCAGACGAGCATCCCAAGGTGCGTCGGGCGGTAGTTGAAGCCCTCGGCGGGGTGAAGACGGCTGACAGCTATAAGGCGCTGAAAGCGGTCGTCGAAAAGGGCGATGCGAGCTACTACGTAGAGTCGGCAGCGGCCCGATCACTCGGCAAAATCGGCGCATCGACGCTGGCTGGCAAGGACAAGGAGAAAAAGACGCTCAAGGTGCTAGATACCGTACTTAAAGAGCGTGAGGGCTGGAATGAAGTGGTCAGAGGGGGCGCGATCGCCGGACTCAGCCAGTTCAAATCGTCATCAGCGGCGCTGGATCTGCTACTGCCCTACACCGAACTCGGCGTACCTCAAGCCCTGCGCCTGGTGGCAATTCGCGCCTTGGGCAGCATCTCTCTCAACCAGGAAAAGCCCGCGATTGAGCGCATTTTAGACCGGCTCGAAGCGCTCTCTAGAGAAGCGTTTTTCCTGACTCAGGTGGCGACCGTGGGCGCTCTGTCGCAAATGGAAGTGCGCGGGGCGGTGGCGATATTGCGCGGTCTGGCCGACCACAGCCCCGATGGCCGGGTGAAGCGGCGGGCCGATGAAGCGGCGCAAAGAGTGCAGAAGAAAATTGGCTCGGATAAAGCGATCGCCGATCTCCGCCAGGAACTCGACGAAGTCAAACAAACCAACAAAGACCTCAAGAGTCGCCTGGAAAACCTGGAAGCCAAAGCCAAACAGTAGCGGGAAGGTGAAAGGAGAACTTAACGATGACGCCGATTGAAATCAGGGAGAAGGGATATCAGGCACTCATGATCGCTTTAGGGCCAATCGATACGATTCGCTTTTTACAGCAGGCAGGATGGGGAGTAGGAGACTATACCGCAGAGCGTCAGCAGTGGCTTGGTTCGGTCAGTAGAGAAAGCTTTTGGCAAGATCTCCAGCGTATTCGGGCTATAAGAAACGCGCAACCGCATGACCGAGCCTGTTCTTGTTTAATCAAGGACTCTTCTAAATGACCAGTGAATGTCTTTAATGGTGGGAATGGCCCAGGTTTCACCGCTCGTGAAGAATGAGATAACAACGGCTGTTTCATTCGCTGAGTAGCGAACCAGTGTAGTAATGCTGTCTGAATCACTCGCACCTTCTACAGTCCATATCCGGTAAGCCTCTCTCCCACCGACGGTGAGTTTTCCTTTACGCGTTATCGTGCCCATCTCCAAATCATCTTCAGCGTTAAGAGCTGCTTGAACAGCCTCTTCAAAAGGAAGCGGCGAGATCTTAACGTCAGTTTTCACCATTCCTGCTGGAAAGCTGCCCCCGCCTACTTCAGGTGGGCGTTGGTTCCAGATCATGACATATCCTCCAGGGACATCCTGTACGAACCAGTCCTCGGGATACTCAATCGAATATAAGGTAGGAACCGTATACTGTTGAAATCCAGGCCGAGAGTCGTCAGCTTTAAACCTCGCCGTCGTTGCCGCATGACCGTGTGTTGCTGAAGGCAGTCTCGAATGCTGTGCAAATGAAGGCCCGCTCCCAATGACCGTAGCCAAAGTTGTACATAGGACAAATACCAGTGGGGCTGATCGCATTTCCTATCTCCCTGGCTTTATGCAGCCAAACAGGGGGTTACATTCAGCATAAGTTCAATATTCGTGACCGCACCGCTCAGTCATGATTCTTCAACGATGCTGGCGTTTAGCTTCCCCCAAAGTTAACCGGAAATACAAAATCTCAGCTTGAAGTTGTCTATGGTAGATTGCAGGTGTATCTACTGAGTTTCTGTCGTTGCTAGCTTTCACGAATGGGCACCCAAATCCTTGAAGATCGGTTTGAAATCGAACGGCAGCTGAGTCATACGGACTTTACGACGGTGTATTTGGCTTGCGATCGCCGCTACCAGCACCGTCCTCACTGCATTGTCACAGCGATTCGCTATCAGCAGCGTGCGATGCGCCACCGGCTAGAGCGCGAGGCCCAAATTTTGGAGCGGTTGGGCTGTCATGCCCAAGTTCCGACGCTGCTGGCCTATTTCCACACCGCCGAAGTCTTTTACATCGTCACTGAGCAAATTGTCGGTCACCCGCTCAGCGCCGAGATGAACCCAAATAGGCCGCTGAGCGAAGGCTATGTCAGTAAGCTTTTGCAAGATGCGCTCACAGCCCTGGCCGCCGTTCACGAGCAGGGCGTCGTCCACCAAAACCTGCACCCGCAGCACCTCATTCGGCAGGACGCAGACGGGCAAATTCTGCTCACTCAGTTTGGGGCTTTGCTGAAGCTGGCCCAGAGCAAAATTACCGCTGATGGCACCCTGGGTAGCACCGTTCCAGTCGCCTCACAGCCCTATGCCGCGCCCGAGCAAATCCAGCAGAACCCACAGCCTGCTAGTGACCTGTACGCGCTCGG
>JBBQAC010000331.1:0-3988 GCA_038315915.1 Phormidesmidales cyanobacterium | reverse complement strand
TCTCCGGCATTTGCACTCACGTCGCCGCTAAGGTCGCTAGTCATACGCTTCGTATTCTGCTAAGACAGCACTTTGGCATTGATGTGCTCACTTTTGAGCAGCACCCTGTCCGAAACAGATTTACACTCACATAAGACGTAGCATTTGAATGGCAACTCGCTAAAATATAGGTCGCTTTTACATGGCCCTGCGCATTGTTGGCGCAGGGCCTTCTTATGGTTTTGAGTGGGTGCTTTCGCAGGCTGCTAGGATAATACGACTGGAACTATAAAAGCTTTGACGATAGGGCAATGGTCATATCAGGGAACTCTGATACGTACTCCGATACGTAAAGAGCCTGCGATGCACCTTACCCTTCTACCAATAAATAAGCATAATACTCTCATGAATTGATATGGCTACAAAGTATTTTTCGATACTTTTAAACCTGAGTTGTGTGGTCAGTTGTGTGATTGCCGTTGGCGCTGAAGGTCTATCGGCTTATGGTGAGTCACCGGGGGTACAGCCTGATGACACGACCCCTACTGCTATTACTGGCAGCGCTAACTGCGCCGATGACTGCTTCGTTTCTGGGGGTAGCCGGTCAGGAAATAACCTGTTTCACAGCTTTCGCACGTTTAGCATTCCCGAAAATGCGACTGTCACCTTTACGGGCGAGGGTGCCGCCAATATTTTTGCTCGTGTTTCTGGCGAGGCTTCGCAGATCGATGGCACTTTGGCTGTTACTGAAGGAGCCAATTTTTTTCTGATCAATCCTCACGGGGTTACTTTTGGTTCTCAAGCTTTGCTGCTGAGTACAGGTTCTTTTGTCGCGAGCACTGCTGATAGTATTGTCTTTTCGGACGGTGTGTTCAGTACGACCCAAAGTAATTCGCCCTTGCTAACAGTGAGCGCGCCGATTGGACTGCCGATTGGACTACGGTTTGGCGATCGCCCCGGTGCTATTGTGAATCGCTCTCAGGCTACCTCCGTAGGCAGCGAGGGTAACAGTTTGGGCTCGTCTTCTGGGCTGCGCGTCGATCTGGGGAAGACATTGGCGTTGGTCGGTGGCTTTGTTCACTTAGCAGGCGGAAACCTCACTGCCAGTGGCGGGCAAATAGCAATCGGCAGCGTAGCCTCAGGCAGCGAAGTCTCTCTTTCTCCTGACCTTGTTTTAGGCTACGAAGGCGGATCTACTTTTCAAGATATTCAGCTCACGGGTGATGCCTTTGTCGATGCCAGTGGCGAGGGGGGACAAATCTCTTTACGAGGCCGCAATCTGACGCTCGCGGATCAGTCAATTATCACTAACTTCAACGCTGGCTTGACAGCCGGAACGATCCATTTAAGCGCAACTGAAGCGATTAATATTACGGGTGTCGGTATTTTGTTCTCTCCTTTGAGTGGCAGCGCAAATAATGGTGCCGACTTAAATATTGTCGCCAAAAACCTGACGCTGCGGGCGGGTGCCATCATCTCGGGCGGGACGTTCGACGGGGGGCGAGGGGGCAACGTTGTCATCAATGCCTCGGAATCCGTTGAGCTAGCAGGCACGGGTCGCTTTTCGCCAAGCCTGATTACGACCGCTACCGAGGGAACCGGTGCAGGTGGAGACATCACTATCAACACGCGGCGGTTAGCGGTGCGGGGAGGCGCTCAGCTTCAGGCAGTCACTTATGGAGAGGGAAGAGGCGGTGACCTGACCGTAAATGCCTCTGAGCGAATCGAAGTGAACGGGGCTGGTAGCACGGCCTTCGATCCGCAGATTGCCAGTGGCATTTTGGCTTCTTCAGGGGTTGCTGGCCTGCCCTTTCGGCCCACCGGCAACGGGGGGAATTTGAGGCTGAACACCGGCATACTGAGTATCGGTGAGGGGGCTGTGGTTGCCGTTAACAGTCTGGGGCGTGGGGACGCGGGTAATTTGGAAGTCAATGCCCGCGCCGTTAGGCTGAGTGGAAGGGCTCAGCTAACCGCAGCAGCGGCCTTTGGCAATGGGGGGAATATTCGCTTAGCAGGCTTAGAGACACTGGTGTTGCGCCAGGGTAGCGTGATCTCGGCCAGAGCAGGGACGGGAGACGGGCGGGGCAACGGGGGCAATATCAACATCAATGCTGGTTTTATTGTGACAAATCCGCTGGAGGATAGTGACATTATTGCCAGGGCCTCTCAAGGGCGGGGCGGTAATATTGCGATCAATACCCGAGGGGTGTACGGCATTGCTGAAAGGCGAGCTGTGCCGAATAATGGTACCAACGATATCGATGGTACGTCTGACTTTGGCGAGAGTGGTCTGATCGCTGTGAGCCAACTGACTACCGAAGCCGACCGGAGATTAGGCGGGTTGCCTTTGCAGCCATTTGAAACGGCTGCAAAGGTGAGTCAGGGTTGCGCAGCGACCGGCGATCGCTTCATCGTCACTGGGCGAGGTGGTCTGCCGGCTGTTCCCACCGATGCCGCCGAAATCAGTGCCCCATTAGTGGATCTGGGCGGGCGTTTTTGGCATAGCGACAGCCCCGCCCAAAATCCGCTCGAAAAAGATTCTTCAGAAGAACCGCAGATACTCGATGCAAACGGGGAAGCTGCCTGGGTCGAAGCTAATAGCTGGACGAGAGATCGCAACAATCAAGTAGTACTAAGCGCTGCTTCGTTCCAATCCGCGTTCTCCCCGCAGCCAGCGGCTAACTGTACAGGGTAGTGAGCACTGGGCAGGATGCGTAAACATCGACGGGCAATGAGAAAAGGGGGAATGCTTTTATGGGCCGCTCTACTGGGTTTTTTGATGATCTGGGGAGTCGGCTTCTATTTGCCTGGAGTGGCTGAGGCGGATGAACCCGCCCTGGCTGAGCCGCAGCGAACGGTTAGTCAGGGCAGTGTAGAGATGGGCTCGGCTGTCTTCCAACAGTTTTCGGAGCAGCCTCTGAGAGAATTAGAGCAGCAGGGCCGACAGCTATATCGCGAAGGTCGATTTTTGGCGGCGATCGCCCAGTGGCAGCAAATCGCTCAAGCCTACGCAGGCCAGAATAATCCGTTAGCTCAGGCCAGCGCACTGAGCAATCTTTCTCTGGCCTATCAACAGCTAGGTCAGTGGGAAGATGCCGGGGAAGCGGTGACGGCTAGCCTGAGCCTTTTGGCCGCGCCCGCCGCCCGCGCTCAGCAGCAGTCTGTCCTGGCTCAGGCGTTGATGGCTCAGGGCAGTCTCCAAATTACCCTTGGCCGCTCTCAGCAAGCGCTGGAGACCTGGCAAAAAGCGGCAGCCGCTTACAGCTACAACGAGGATGTCATCGGGCTCAACCAGGCCCAAATCAATCAGGCTCAGGCCCTCAGGGAGCTGGGATTTTATCGTCAGGCGGTGGATAAACTGACCGAGGTCGGGAAAGCGCTGGAAGCTCAGCCGCCATCTTTATTACAGGCGGTTCTGTGGCGGCGGCTGGGTGAAACTCAGCGGCTGACCGGTGCGCTGACGCAAGCGCAGGCGACGCTTCGCCAAAGTTTGGCCATGGCCGAACAATACAGCAGTCCGGTAGATATCAGTGCCGCGCTGCTGAGCTTGGGTCACACTGCCTGGAGCCGCCGTGATACCTCGACTGCAAAAGACTTTTATGAGCAGGCAAGGGCTGCTTTAGTAACGCCTACAGCCGCTGAGCGGGTACCCATTCAGCTGGCTCAACTGGCGCTGGCGGTCGCAACTCAGCAGTGGTCAGACGCAGCTGAGCTGTGGCCTGCGATTCAGTCACAGTTTGCCAGTCTGCCGCCGAGCCGCACCGCCATTTATCACCAGGTGAACTGGGCGCGCAGTCTGATCGCACTTAAACTTGCTCAAAGTAACGGCGGGCCTGATTGGTTGGCGATCGCCCAGCAGCTCCAGCGCGCCACTCAGCAGGCTCAGGCATTGACCGATACCCGAGCTGAAGCTTACGCGGTAGGCACCCTGGGGAAGGTGTATGAGCACACTCAGCAGTGGGCGATCGCGCAGGATCTCACCGAGCAGGCCCTGAGTCTCAGCAGTGTG
>JBBQAC010000270.1:0-5653 GCA_038315915.1 Phormidesmidales cyanobacterium | reverse complement strand
CCCCCTGGACAAACAATCTGCACCGGGCACCTATCACTGTGCTGGCTGTGACCTGCCGTTGTTCTCTTCTGCAACTAAATTTGACAGCGGTACCGGCTGGCCCAGTTTTTATGCGCCGCTCGATAATGCCATTGGAACTACCACAGATCGTTCCCTACTATTGGCTCGAACAGAAGTACACTGTCATCGTTGTGGCGGACACTTAGGCCATGTATTCAACGACGGGCCAGCACCTACTGGCCAGCGCTACTGCATGAACGGGACTGCTCTGACATTTACAGCAAGCTAAATGTTTACGACAGTCTCTTTTCGAATGTCTTCCATAGCCACATTCCTCTTGAATGGTATTCGTTCAATGATAGGTGCCTATCTCTCTCTCGAATGATTGCGTTATTCGTACAGCCAAGCTATCAGCTCTCCTACCGTTAGCCTAAAGTCTGTTGCAAATGCTGGTACTGGTAACGGAATATCCGGCTCCTCGTAGAGTACCGTTCGCAAATCAGATGTATAGCCAAATACGCAGTCTTCAGCCGGGTCAATTAGCCATCCGATCTGAGTACCGTGTTCTAACGCATGCAGAATTTTTTTAACAACTTTCGTCTGGCTTTGTCCTTGCGATAAAACCTCGATCATCCATTCAGGGGCCGCCAAAAGGTCGCCCGAGGCTTTGCCGTTTTCGTTTCTAGGAATAGCAGACCATGGCAGCACAGCAATATCAGGGACAATGGAGCGACCACCGAACGTGCAACGAAGCTCTGGAAAGGCCCGCCCCGCTCGATTGCCTTTGATCGCTGAATTGATCGCTGTCGTCAGATCACCCTGAATGACGCTGTGATCTGCTTTAGGCATAGGTTTTTGAATGATTTGACCGTCAATATACTCGCTCGCAGGCTTGGTGTCCGGCTGCTGCAAAAAATCTTCTAGAGTGAGGGGTTTAGTGGGCGTCTGTACCATGGCTCAAGACCTACTTTCCATAGCTTATTATCGCAGCTCATTCTAGGGATGTGAAGGTTCGGAGGTTTAGCAGTCGTCCAGGGTAACGGCTTGGAGGATGATTTGGTCAATCAGGCTGCGGATGGTGCGTCCGCCAGCGTCGGCGTCGTTGACGAGAATACTGAGGGCCAAAGGAGGGTGATTGGGCGGATTGAGATAGCCGCTCAATGTGTAAGTGCCGCTGAGGGTACCGGTTTTTCCCTGAAAACGACCTTCGGCCAGCGTGCCCTTCAGACGATTGCGCAGGGTGCCGCTGCGGCCCGCGACGGCTAGGGAATTGCGGTAAATGGTGGCGTTTGGCGTTTGGGCCATGACCTGAAGCGTATTGACAAAGGCTTCGGGGCTGGCGAGGTCGCGCCGTGAGAGCCCAGAGCCGTCGACGATGGATAAGCTGTTAGGGGCAACGCCCAAGTCGGTGAGGATCTGACTGACGGCGGCTGCGCCTGTCTGGTAGGCGTCCGACGTGGTAGGGTCGGCGCTGTGACCCAAAGCCTTGAGCATGGCCTCGGCGTAAATGTTGACGCTGTAGAGGTTGGTTGGGTCGATAAAGGCCCGCAGCGGCGGGGATTGGATGGCGGCGAGTTCAGCTAGGCCATTGGGCGGATGGGCGGCGCTGACCTGGCCTTTGGCGGAGGAAATGCCGTAGCGGGTCAGGCTTTCCTGAAACTGTTCAACAAAGTAGCCAGCCGGATCGAGTAGAGCAATAGAGTTGTTGTCAGATTCTGCGCCAGCGATGAGCTGACCGGTGACATTCATGACCTTTTGTCCGGGCCTTTGACCGGCGTCAATAAATTCATCGCCGCCCGCGCGGACGGTGCGAGTGTTGTTTTCAATTCGCCAGCCCCGCGCAAATTCGGGGCGATCCCAGACCACGCGCAGGGGCTGACCGACCTGGGTCGGAAAAACCGTAAAGCTGAGTTCGTTACGGTTAAGAATGAGACTATTGGCCGGTGCGCCGTAGCCTGCCCGGTAGTCTTCTTGATCCCAGTAGGGACTGGCAGCGGGGCCAGTAAAGTAGTTGTCGATAGCGGTGAGGCTGGTGGCGCGGCGGATGCCTTTTTGCTTGAGCTGGTTGGCTAGTAAGTTGATCTGGTAGCTGGTGAAGGTGGGGTCGCCTCTGCCTACGACGTATAAGGCAGAATCGGGGGTGTTGGGTTGGCCAAACACCGAGGTGCGAATGCTGAAGTCAGGGCCGAGGCTTTGCAGGGCGGCGGCGGTTGTGAGCAATTTGACGTTGGAGGCGGGGACGAATTTCTCTTGAGCGCGGCGGGCGTAAAGCTGGCGGCTGTTGGGGGCGGCGTCTTCGATGAGGATGCCGACGTTGGCGCGGGTAAGGGCTGGGTTTTGCGCGATCGCATCAATTCTCCCCGGCAGATCAGCCCGACAGATTCCCGCTACTGCCGCTTCTGTCTGGGCAAATACGGCCAGAGCCCCGACTAGCGCAGCAGAGACTTTCCACCGCCAGGTAAGCGGTAGCCGAAGCGGACGTTGAGCAGATTGCTTGGGCGAGTTCTTCATGTTGCATATGGCAGTATGGGATGCGGTTGACGGCTCGTTCAATCTAGCTATGATGCATTTCAACCGGTGAGATGGCAGGCCAAAAGCGTTAACTGGCCACTCTTAATAAGATTACTTGAAATGTTATAGCGAGCGGTACTGTAGATTTGCGGTATGGCTGAATTTACCGGAGTAAAAGCGATCGCCCGCCTAAAAATAACAAAACCACCCATTTCAGCAGGTCATCCTGACTGTTACTGACAGTTAACCAAAGCTGTCATTGGCACAGCGATCGCTTTCTCATAACGTCTTTAACTTGAGCTGAGCTAGAGCGAACGCAAGGTTCCCTCATCCTGAGAAACTGTTCTCATATGGCTGATGCTTTGATATATCCATCAAGGTAGTTGCGCTGAGTCAGCTTGCTCTAGATAATGCTCAAGTACACAGCAATCGACACAGAACAGCTATGGATGTAAAAGCAGCAGTCGCCTTTGAGGCCGGTAAGCCTTTGAGCATTGAGACCGTTCAGCTCGAAGGGCCAAAAGCGGGCGAAGTGCTGGTAGAAATCAAGGCCACCGGAATTTGCCATACAGATGCCTACACGCTATCAGGTAAGGATTCCGAAGGACTCTTTCCTTCGATTCTGGGCCACGAAGGAGCGGGCATCGTCGTGGAAGTAGGGCCAGAAGTAAAAAGCCTCAAGCCCGGTGACCACGTAATTCCGCTGTACACCGCAGAGTGCCGGGAATGTGCCTATTGCCTCAGCCAGAAAACCAATCTGTGTCAGGCGGTTCGCAGCACTCAAGGCAAAGGCGTCATGCCCGATGGCACCAGCCGCTTCTCTTTTGAAGGAAAGCCGCTGTACCACTACATGGGCACCTCTACCTTTGCTAACTACACAGTGCTACCCGAAATTTCGCTGGCAAAAATTCGCTCAGATGCACCTTTCGACAAGGTTTGCTACATCGGCTGCGGGGTGACGACGGGCATTGGCGCGGTGCTATTTACCGCTAAAGTAGAGCCGGGATCGACCGTCGTAGTATTCGGCTTAGGAGGTATTGGCCTGAACGTGATCCAGGGGGCGCGGATGGTCGGCGCAGATCAGATCGTCGGGGTAGATCTAAATCCGGCTAAGCGTGAGATAGCAGAGAAGTTCGGCATGACGGATTTTGTCAATCCGCAAGAAATCGAGGGCGATTTGGTTGGTCACCTGGTAGAGCTAACGGGCGGCGGGGCGGACTACTCGTTTGAATGTATTGGGAATGTGAATGTGATGCGGCAGGCGCTGGAGTGCTGCCATAAGGGCTGGGGCGTCTGTACCATTATCGGCGTGGCAGAAGCAGGCAAGGAAATTAGCACCCGGCCTTTTCAGCTTGTGACCGGGCGGGTGTGGAAGGGCAGCGCTTTTGGCGGGGCGAGAGGCCGCACAGATGTGCCGAAAATTGTGGACTGGTACATGGACGGCAAGATCAATATCGACGATTTGATTACGCATACGATGCCGCTGGAGAAAATTAACGAGGCATTCGACCTGATGCATCGCGGCGAGTCGATTCGCAGCGTCGTTCTGTACGATTAGGGAGCCCATGGGATTGCAAGATTTGCAAGAGAAATCACGAGTAAAAAGCTTTGGCGGTACCACCCGGTTTTACAGCCATCGCTCTGAAGTGTGCGACTGCGAAATGAATTTTGCGGTGTACGTGCCCCCTCAGGCGGAGAATGGCCCGGTTCCCGTGCTCTATTACCTGTCGGGGCTGACCTGCACTGAGAAAAATTTCATTGAGAAGGCAGGGGCACAGCGCTACGCGGCAGAGCATGGGCTGATGCTGGTCGCGCCCGATACGAGTCCGCGCGGGGTGGGTATTCCCGGTGAAGACGATGACTGGGACTTTGGCACGGGAGCAGGCTTTTATGTAAATGCGACCGAAGCGCCTTGGGCAAAGCACTACCGGATGTATGACTATGTGGTCGAGGAGTTGCCATCGCTGATTAAGCAGACGTTTTCTGTAAAGGATCGCGCAGGTATTTTTGGTCACTCGATGGGCGGTCACGGCGCGCTAATCTGCGGGCTGAAAAATCCGGACAAGTACGCTTCGATTTCTGCCTTTGCGCCGATCGCTGCTCCTTCTCAGTGCGCATGGGGCCAAAAAGCCTTTACTGGCTACTTAGGAACTGACAAGCAAGGTTGGGCGGCTTACGACGCGACTGAGCTGATGAAGGCGATCGCTGGTGACTTGAAGTCGATCTTAATCGACCAGGGGGACGCTGATTCGTTCTTAGCACAAGGGCAGTTATTGCCTGAAGTATTTGCCGCTGCTTGCGAGCAGGCGGGTCAGCCGCTCACGCTCAGGCAGCAGCCCGGTTACGATCACAGCTATTATTTTATTGCGACGTTCATGGGCGATCATATTCGCCACCATGCGGCGACGCTGTGCGTGGACTGATGTTGTGAGTGAGAGGAACCCTATGGCAGACGTTCAAAATGAAAAAGACTATCTTCACCCGCAGTACAAGAAAGATCGGGAAACGTTAAACACCTTGCTAGCGGGCAGTCCTAGCAACTTAAACATGGCCGAACTCGCTCGATTGCGCATTCGCTATGACGGGTTTCAGGGAGCCCGCGATATTCAGCGTGATTTGGATAGGGCTTTGGAAAAATGGGGACTGACGGAAGCGGAACTGTTCGCGAAGACCAGAGAAGTACACAGAACAGAGACTGTTTTTACACCGACTTGGATCAAGAAGGGAGAAGATTGGAGTTAGTGACGCCCTGAAAATTACGTATCTGTGAATATGCTTTTTGGCACTGTAAAAAAGTACCCACCGTTGTACTGTGCCGGTGCCAGCAAATCGTCCGCGTCGTATTTGCCCGCATGTCACAGAATTTTTGTCAAGCAAAACTCAGCTTTCTCTGCAACATGTTACGGTAGCATGAACTGGGGGTTGAGCATCTGAATTTATTTAACGTTCTTTAACCTTACATGGCTTGTAGCTACAAATTCCGTTGTCTTGTTTGTCTCTGTTAAGATGACGGGCGATCGCTTTTTAACTGGCCTATCACTGCGTATTTTGCGCTATAAACGGTTTACCGTTTGTTTTCACAGTTCCTTATATAGACAGGCAATTTTCTATGAAAGCCTTGCTGATTTACCCTTTGTTCCCT
>JBBQAC010000312.1:0-4459 GCA_038315915.1 Phormidesmidales cyanobacterium | reverse complement strand
CTGGCGCTGGTGCATTCGCGCTTTAGTACGAATACCTTTCCGAGTTGGGAGCGATCGCACCCCTACCGCTACATCGCCCACAACGGCGAAATCAACACCCTGCGCGGCAATATCAACTGGATGACGGCGCGGCAGTCGATGTTTCGCTCCGAGCTGTTCGGCGCAGATCTCGACCGGGCCAGACCGCTGATCAACATGGACGGCAGCGACTCGACTATTTTTGACAATACGCTGGAACTGCTGGCTTTGAGTGGGCGATCGCTCCCCCACGCGCTGATGATGATGGTGCCCGAACCCTGGTCAGGCCACCAGTCGATGGACGCTCAGAAAAAAGCCTTTTACGAGTATCATTCCTGCCTGATAGAGCCGTGGGATGGCCCTGCTTCAATTGCCTTTACAGACGGTACGCAGATGGGCGCGGTGCTCGATAGAAACGGTCTGCGTCCCGGTCGCTACTACGTCACCAAAGATGACCGGGTGATCATGGCTTCTGAAGCCGGAGTGCTGCCCATACCGCCCGAAGACGTGGTGCAAAAGGGCCGACTCGAACCTGGGAAAATGTTCCTAGTCGATACAAAAGAGGGACGAATTATCCCCGATGAAGAGATTAAACAACAGATCACTGGCGCTGAACCTTACCAGGAATGGCTAGATCAATATCTGGTCACCTTGGACGACCTGTCTGCGCCTGCGGCAACAGCAGCAGCCCCGACAGACGATGCCGTCACTCAGCGGCAAATGGCCTTTGGCTACACGTTCGAAGAACTGAGAATGCTGCTCGCACCGATGGGCCAAAACGGGGTAGAAGCAATTGGCGCAATGGGCACCGACACACCTTTGCCCGTGCTTTCTAACCGCCCCAAGCTGCTTTACAACTACTTTCAGCAGCTCTTTGCGCAGGTGACCAATCCACCGATTGACTCCATTCGCGAAGCGATTATCACTTCGGCAACGACCACTATTGGCGCTGAACGCAATTTGCTGGAGCCGGAACCAGAGAGCTGCCATTTGCTTCAGCTCAAGACGCCCTTTATCACGGATGATGAGCTATCTAAAATCAAGCACAACTCTAAGTTTGAGACGGCTGTGCTGCCGATTTTGTTCGATCCTGATGCGGGTGAAGCGGGCTTGGCAGGCGCGATGGAGGCTCTGTGTTTGAAGGCGGATGAGGCGATCGCTGCCAACCACGAAATTCTCATTCTCTCCGACCGTGACATCGCCCAAAACCGTGCACCCATTCCCGCTCTGCTCGCCGTTGCCGGACTGCACCACCACCTGATCCGCAACGGGTCTCGCACCCGCGTGGGCATCGTGCTTGAATCGGGTGAACCGCGTGAGGTACACCACTTTGCCGTGCTGCTGGGCTACGGTTGCGGTGCGATCAATCCCTACATGGCTTTTGAGACCTTTCAGCGGATGATTGATGAAAGTCTGCTGCGCGGCGTGGAATACAAAACAGCCTGTAAAAACTACATAAAAGCAGCGACAAAGGGCGTTGTTAAAGTTGCAGCGAAAATCGGCATTTCTACCTTGCAAAGCTACCGGGGTGCGCAGATTTTTGAAGCGATTGGCCTCAATCAGTCTGTGACCGAAAAGTACTTTACCTGGACGGCTTCGCGCATTCAGGGCGTAGGGCTGGACGTGATTGCCAAAGAAGCGATTATGCGCCATCGTCATGCTTTCCCAGATCGGCCAACAACGAACACTAATAACGCCGCGTCGCTCGACGTAGGCGGCGAGTATCAGTGGCGCAAGGACGGAGAGGCTCACCTGCTCAGCCCTCAGAGCATTCACATGCTGCAACAGGCGACGCGAGAAGGCGACTACGCGCTGTTCAAAAAGTATTCCGCGCTGGTAAATGAACAGGGTAAAAACTTCTTCCGACTGCGCGATCTGTTGGACTTTCAGCCGCAGGACTCTATCCCTATTGAAGAGGTGGAATCGGTTGAGGCGATCATGAGCCGCTTTAAGACCGGGGCGATGAGCTACGGATCGATCTCGCAGGAGGCACATGAGACGCTGGCGATCGCTATGAATCGCATCGGCGGACGCTCCAATACTGGGGAAGGCGGCGAAGACCCGGCCCGCTACACCTGGACGAATGAACAGGGCGACTCTAAAAACAGCGCGATTAAACAGGTGGCCTCTGGTCGATTTGGGGTGAACAGCCTGTATCTCTCCAAGGCGAAAGAGCTACAGATTAAAATGGCTCAGGGCGCTAAGCCAGGAGAGGGCGGACAGCTTCCGGGTAAGAAGGTGTATCCGTGGATTGCCAAAGTGCGCAACTCGACGCCCGGTGTTGGCTTAATCTCGCCGCCGCCGCACCACGACATTTACTCGATTGAAGATCTCGCTGAGCTGATCCATGACCTTAAAAACGCCAATAGGGAAGCTCGCATCAGCGTCAAACTGGTCTCTGAAGTAGGCGTCGGAACCATCGCGGCGGGTGTCGCTAAAGCTCACGCCGATGTTGTTCTCGTATCCGGTTTCGACGGCGGTACGGGCGCTTCGCCGCAGACTTCGATTAAGCACGCTGGTTTGCCCTGGGAGTTGGGCTTGGCCGAGACGCATCAAACGCTGGTGCTGAACAACTTGCGCAGCCGGATTGTAATTGAGACCGATGGGCAGATGAAGACTGGGAGAGATGTCGCGATCGCCGCTCTCCTCGGTGCAGAAGAATTTGGCTTCTCCACCGCACCCCTAATCTCCCTGGGCTGCATTATGATGCGCGTCTGCCATCTCAACACCTGCCCGGTCGGTGTTGCTACCCAAAACCCTGAACTGCGCAAACAGTTCAAAGGCGACCCGGCCCACGCGGTGAACTTTATGAAATTCATCGCCCAGGAAACCCGCGAGCTGATGGCCGAACTCGGCTTCCGCTCGCTAAATGAAATGGTAGGCCGTACCGATGTCCTCGCCGCCAAAACCGCTGTGGATCACTGGAAGGCCAAAGGCATCGACCTCTCAGCGCTGCTCTATCAGCCCGACGTTGGCCCGGAAGTCGGTCGCTACTGCACCCAAGCCCAAGATCATGGGTTAGATAAATCTCTCGACATCACTCAGCTTCTGGAGATTTGTCAGCCCGCTATTCACAAAGGAGAATCCGTTAAGGCGACCCTCCCAATCCGCAACGTTCACCGGGTCGTTGGTACGATTGTCGGTAACGAAATCACCAAAAACCACGAACAGGGACTGCCCGAAGACACGGTACACTTACTCTTTCAGGGCACTGCCGGTCAGAGCTTTGGCGCTTTCATTCCCAGAGGCATGACCCTAGAGCTAGAAGGCGACGCCAACGACTACATCGGCAAAGGGCTCAGCGGCGGCAAGATTGTTCTTTATCCATCCAAAGCTTCTACCCTAGTAGCCGCAGAAAACATTATCGCGGGCAACGTGGCTCTGTACGGAGCGACCGGCGGCGAAGCCTACATCAGCGGGCTGGTTGGCGAGCGCTTCTGCGTCCGCAACTCAGGCGCGACGGCGGTTGTCGAAGGCGTCGGTGATCACGGCTGCGAATATATGACCGGCGGCAAAGTCGTTATCCTTGGCCTTACTGGACGCAACTTCGCGGCGGGCATGAGCGGCGGCGTCGCCTATGTCCTGGATGAAGCTGGAGACTTTGCCACTCGTTGCAACACCGAAATGGTGGATTTAGAGCGAGTGGAGACTACCGGCGAAAGTCAGGAGCTACGAGACATTGTGCAGCGTCACGCTGAGTATACAGGGAGCGATCGCGCCAAATCTCTCCTAACCGACTGGGAAACCACCCTCCCAAAAATTGTCAAAGTCATGCCCCGCGACTACAAGCGCGTCCTGCAACACATCCAAAAAGCCCTCGCCGACGGCCTCAGCAACGACGAAGCCATGTCTGCTGCCTTTGAAGAGAATGCGCGGGATCTTGCCCGCATCAGCGGTAGTTAAGGGAATAGAAGCCAGGAGACAGAATACAGTAGACCGGCTCCTGACTCCTGACTCCCCCTTACTTCCCCCAATCCTCAACCCCCTACCCTCTCTCACAACCACCATGGGAAACCCAACCGGCTTCATCGACCACCTCCGCGAAGCACCCTCCGAAACCTCGCCCAAAGACCGCATCCGCAACTGGAACGAATTCCACCTACCCATGCCCGAAGAGAACCTGCAAACCCAGGGCTCTCGCTGCATGGACTGCGGCACCCCCTTCTGTCACACCGGCTCCTTGCTCAGCGGCATGGCCACTGGCTGCCCGGTCAACAACCTCATCCCCGAATGGAATGACCTGGTATACAGAGGTCTCTGGCAAGAAGCGCTAGACCGCCTGCACAAAACCAACAACTTCCCCGAATTCACAGGGCGCGTATGTCCGGCCCCCTGTGAGGGTTCCTGCGTATTGGGCATTACCAGCCCACCAGTAACGATCAAAAACATTGAGTACTCCATTATCGAGAAAGGCTGGCAGGAAGGCTGGATTTCTCCTCAG
>JBBQAC010000257.1:0-6064 GCA_038315915.1 Phormidesmidales cyanobacterium | reverse complement strand
GACTTTCTCGATCTGTTGCATAGCTGCCGCGAGTTTGAAAAAGACATTTTCCGCACGGTCGGGAAGCGCCTGCGCGGGCTAGAATCGTTCATTCAAACGCGGGAGAAAATGGCCGCGCTCGGGACGCTTTCGGCTGGCCTTGCCCATGAACTCAACAATCCGGCTGCCGCTCTCGTCCGGGTGATGAAAGACATCAAGCCTGCCATGCTGGAGCTTCAGCGAATGAACCTGGTATATGGTCAAGCGCAGCCGGATGAGGAGCATACTAAACAGTGGACAGATGCGAGAGATCGGGGATTTGAGGCGATCGCTCAACCCGACAACGACCCGCTAGCTCAGGGTGATCGCGAAGACGCCCTCACCGACTGGCTCGAAGACTACGGCGTAAAGAATGCCTGGGAACTCGCCGAACCCTTAGCCGCAGGCCACATCGACACTAAAACCTTAGATAGGCTAATCGACTGCTGGCGCAACGACGAAACCGAACTGCGAGACATGGGCATTCGCTGGCTCGCCCTCTCATTCGACGTGATGGGGATGATCCGCAACGGCTTAGACGGAGCCGAACGCATTTCCACCCTCGTCGGCTCAATGAAGTCCTATGCCTACATGGACAGAGCCGCCCAACAGCAAATAGACATTCACGACGGCCTGGAAGACACCCTGCGCCTATTCGCCTTCAAGCTCAAACACGGCATAAAAGTCGAGCGCAAATACAACCGCGACCTGCCCAAACTCAACGCCTTCGGCAGCGAACTCAACCAGGTCTGGACAAATCTCATAGACAACGCCATCGACGCCCTCACTGAAGGCACCCCCGATGGCCAGCCGCCCACCATCACAATTCGCACCTGTCAGAAAAACAGCGACCTGCTCGTCGAAATAGAAGACAACGGCCCCGGCATTCCGCCCGAAGTGAAAAACCGCATTCTAGAACCCTTCTTCACCACCAAGCCCATTGGCAAAGGCACCGGCCTCGGCCTCGATCTGGTGCGACGCATCGTCCAGAACCGACACGGCGGCAGCTTACTGATAGATTCCAAACCCGGCCAAACTCAGTTTACTGTGCGTTTGCCCATCTAAAGATGAGCAATCTAGGCATAGTCGGGGGTGAGAAAGATAGGCCGAGATATATGGGCTAAATTGTCAGTAGCCTAGCCTCTAGTGCTTTCCATTCACTGAGGGGGATGCGGATGGCGGATTCTTTGCAGCGGATGAGTAGCTCAGTGGCGTAAAGGTAGCTTCGCAGCGCTTTGGCTTCCTCGTTTGAGAAAGTAATAGCGTCTCGGTCAAGTTCTAACGCTTCTAGCCAAATATGCTGGAGCTGGTCGGCCCGGTGACGCCACTTCTCAGACGATGTAGTACTTTCTAAAATAACGTTTTTGTGGTCTGACAGCTTATCGGCAATTGCTTCCATAGACTGAGCATTTAGGAAATGGTGACTATTAACGCTGTCACTGGCAATGGCGATGTCGCTGGCGCTGGTGATGGCTCTGGCGCTGGCTCTGGCTCTGGTGCTGGCGATGGCTCTGGAGATGGTGCTGGCTCTGGAGATGGTGCTGGCGATGGCTCTAGTTCTGACGCTGGCAATGACAATAGCGCTGTCACTGGTTCTAGCGATGGCTCTGTTACTGGATCTGACGATGGCGCTGGCAATAGTGCTGGCGCTGTCGCTGGTGCTGGCGATGTCGCTGTCGCTGGTGCTGGCTCTGGATCTGACGATGACGCTGTCGCTGACGCTGGCGATCGCCAGCATTGCCGCCCGTTGATAAAGTTTAGACTCTCCCGCTCTGTTAACAGCAGCCCACTGCACTAGCGCTTTTACTTTCTCGTAGGGCCGAATGTAATCTGGTGCTTGCTGCTCCATCATTATCAACAACTGCGAGGCTCGGTTATTCATCAGCCCAGATGTCAACAAGAACACTTCGCGCCAGCTTTCGTCTGTAAGATGTTCTAAAACTAAGTTTCCTTCGAGCTGGTTTTCAACAATATGCAGCGCCGTTAGATACTCTTGAAGAGTGAGATGAGAGAAGGAATAAGCATCGGTTGCTCTTTCTACCAAAATACCCTGCTGCACTTCAATCGCTGTCAGTACGGCGTCTGCATTCAGGTACTTTGGGTTCTCTAACGTGTCAGAGAGAAAGTCAGCAATGCGATCCGTAATCGTTTCCTTTGAAAAAAAGAGCTGATCCTGGCTGAAGCTTTCGTAGGCGATTTCGGCAAGTAATATCTTCTCCAGGTCGGGGTTGAGCCTTTCGTGAATAGGGTCTCTGTCGATCCGCTTTTGCGCTGACCATTCATTTAATATGATATCTAGCGCTTGACCATATAGGGTACTGCGCTTACTCGGCAGCATTTGCTTGCGGTCGTACAGCAAACACAAAAAGGTTAGCAGCAGCGGCGTTTGAGCCAGCTCCTTGGTCGCTTTGTGCTCTGGTTGATTGAGCAGCGCCAGATACTTTTCAGCAATCCCTAGCTCCTCATCTTCCTGCGAGCCAAACCACCGATAAATGAACTGCTCTATCTGCTCATCGTCAAATTCAGCAATGGTTACATCCACAAAGCGGCGGAAGCTACTGCGATAGGCGGCAACTCGGCAAGAGGCGACAAAACTGTTTTGGCTGTGCTTATCAACAAAGTCTTCAATCCGTTCAATCACAGTATTGAGGTTGCTCACCGGCACCTCATCTAAGCCATCGAACAGAACCAGCAGTTTACCCTGCCCCAAAGCCGACTCCACCAAAGCCTCAGTCGATGGAAACTTGCAGATATCCAGCTCTTTAACAATCTCCTGCTGAATGTTGACTGTTTTATCCTTGAACTTTTTAAGCTCCAGAAAAACAGGAATGCACTCACGCTGAATGTCGCCCTCTCGCTTCAGAGCTTCCAGACCAATCTTCCTCAAAAAAGTAGACTTGCCAATTCCCGGCCCGCCCAGCACGGTCAAATACCGCTCGCGGTTAGCCACCTCAATGCCCCTCACCCGTTCCGCCTCACCAGCGCCAAAGCCACGGCTTCCCTTTGCCCGAAAGCCCTCTTCTAGCTCCTGTATACCTGCAAAGCGACCAACGCTTCTATCATCCAGCAGCTTAACATCTGTATAGATCGAGTTCAGGTCGAGAGGCGCTTTCATCAGCCCCGGCATAATTTTTATCTGGCAGTGCCGATTGAGATAGTGCTGAATGTAAGCCTCTGAAGCTTCCAGCACGCGCTGCTCATGCTGCACATCGTTGTAGGCTCCTTTGCCCTGCTGCACAACATACTTGCCCGCTTTCCCCGCCGTCTCAATAATCGACCAGGCAATCCCACCAATCGCACTTTCAAATGCAGGCATAAGCCGTTACAGACACAACAGCTCTAATTTACCGCAAGTTTGGCTGTCAGGTGATCGCGAAGACACCCTCACCGACTGGCTCAAAAACTACGGCATGAAAGCATAAACTGACCGCGCCCTACATCGCAGCCTTTCTAGATGCTATCTGACACATCCACCTGGAAAGCTTTCAAAGCTTCGACATGATTGGCCATGAGAATGCAGCGCGATAGCAAAGCCAAGTCAATACCTTTAACTTCTTCGCTAATTTCGATCTTCTCATAATAGGACTGAGCGTCACCATTCTCCACAGAAGAGGCTCCACCAGCGCGTAAATGATACAGCTTAAGCACCCCATCTTCCCAAAACCAGACCTCAACAATTTTAAGCCGCTTGTAAGCTTCTAGCTTGCTGATACCATCCTTGGAGACAACAACATCTATCACCAAGTCGGGTCGAATGCTGGTAGATCTCAATTTGAAGGATTCATCAGCCTCTCTTTTTACTTTGCTAGCTTCGCTTTCTAGCGTCATAGAGCCTGTCGGCGTGAAATCGAACCCGGCTAAGAGCAGGTAAATTCCTAAAAGCGCCGCGATTCGCTTCTTCGTTTCTTCATGGGCTCCCCCTGGATTTGGGAAAATCTCTAACGTGCCATCTAAAAAAGAAAGCCGATATCCCGGCTGATTGAGCAGTTGCTCAACGGCTTTGAACTCGCGCCAGGTTAGCGCCTTGAACAGGAGAGGTGTTTCTTTTATGGGTGGAGCGATCGCAACTGCCGCCATCGGCTTTTCCTCTAAGTCATTAAGCTTCTTGCTATTATATTCCGTACAGGCTCAGTGGGGCTGTGGAAGGTTGCCTGTGTACAAAGCTAAGATATGAGCGGCATGTTGGTTATCTGTGGTTGAAACTATGAATACGGTCGCTATCTTACCGATTGCTGATACTGGTGGAGGTCGTTCTTACCGAGCGATCGCTGGGGACAAATTTTCGGTTGGCAAAACGGCAGGTCAGGCGCTAGATGCCCTAACGGTGCAGATGGGCGAATCTGAGTTTCGGGCTCTGTTAGTAATCCAAAGCTTTCAGCCTGATGCGTTTTTTAGTGAGCAACAGCAGCACCGACTGTCAGAACTTATGAAAGCTTGGCGTTCCGCTGAAGAAAACGGTCAAACGCTCCCACCAGAACAGCAAGCAGAGTTGGATGCTCTAGCTGAGGCCGAACTGAAAGCAGCCACTGCCCGTACAAGCGCCATAATGCAGCAAGTCCTTCCATGAATCCGCACTATGCTGCCATCTCTGATCGCGCCAAGCATCGCTGCGAATATTGCCGAGCACCTGAATTGGTTTTCAATTTTCCATTTGAAGTAGACCACATCGTTCCACTCTCTCGACAAGGAACAAACGATGAGACTAATTTGTCTCTTTCGTGTCGTTCTTGCAATCTTCGCAAGGGAAGCCGTACGGGTTACCTTGTTCCAGAGACTAAAACTGAAGTTCGTTTTTTTCATCCCAGAAAAGATCTGTGGATAGAGAATTTTTATGCTGAGACTACTTCCGGCAAGATTACTGGGAAAACGCAGATCGGAACGGTAACAGTACAACAGTTAGGAATAAACAGCTCTGCTCAGATAATGGCTCGACAGATGTGGATGCGTCTGGGAATATTCCCATAGTTTTTTGGGATGGCGATATGGACGAGCTTGAAGATGGCAAGGTTACTCATCGCGCTGATACTGTTCAGTCAGGCCATACATTTCTCTGGGCATTACGGCTTTGACCGTAGGATCGGTCGCTAGCCAATCGAGGACTTCGCCGAGAGAAAGCATCAGGGTTGAGAGCAGTTTTTTCATCGGGTTAGCTTTCCTTTTGGGTGAGTGAAGTTTGCGTCAGTCTAAAAGCTTGATCGTATCGCCTGCTTTGACAATGCCTTCGACCAAGACAGCGCCGTACACTCCGGCGTAGCCCTCATGGGTGCGCGCAACGTGTTTAATGATCTCAGGATTCGCTTCAGCGGTATCCGGGTCTAGGGTGATCATTTTGCATCGGGGGTCGCGCTCTAGCACGGTGATTTGCAGTCTGTCGCTGACTTTTAGCCGCTTGCCGATGAGGTCATTTTCGTACAGAGGCGGCTTGTCATCGCTCCAATTTACATAAAAGTTTGCACGGAATCGGCGCTTGTCAATTTCCATCGACAGTTCTTCTGTGAGCGAATCTTGTAGCTGCGTAGAGAAAATGGAGAGCGGCCTACAGTCGTATTGGCTCTTCTGGGTAAAGCGCAGTTTGAGGGTTTGGTCGTCGGTCAAAGCCTTGATATGCGACAGGAATGATTCGTCGAGGCGATAGGTTTCACCCTCAGGGGTTTCTACTTCTATCGCAAAGGCTTCGGTCTCTGGATACAGCGGATTGATGCCGGGTGCCATGCTCTGAGCGGCGTCAAGATTCTTGGGCTTGAGGGTAGTGCTCCCCTGCTTGTACTGAGGTTTGTAGAGCAAGAGGGATTCCTGGTCTCGGGCGGTGTGCCAAGGGAAGCCGGGGTTGCCGCTGTCGGTGGTGAGGCTGTAGAGACGATCGCCTATCACCCCCCCAAACGAAACAAACACCTCATCCAATTCTTCCCTGAATTTATAGTTGTTAATTCAACAATTATATCATTCAATGCTCTACGATCTGCAGTCCACAACGAGGTATTAAATAATTTCCCGTTAGCGGTCAAATTACTGCGTGATTTTACTAAATCGGCTATTGTAACATCTG
>JBBQAC010000129.1:0-12480 GCA_038315915.1 Phormidesmidales cyanobacterium | reverse complement strand
AGCTCAGTGATCGGCAGTCCTAAGTCTTTCACCCGTTGATAAATTTGCTGTCCCCAGCTTTCTGCCAGTGCAGCGGGGGTGAACAGTACCTGCCGGGGCATCCACAGGCGCGTTGCCTGGGTTTTTGTCGGCATTGACTGAGTAGAGGGGCGGGCAGAGGAGAGGCTGAGCGCTGACATAAAGGTGAGAGGGCGAAGATTAGACCAGCATGGCTGCCAGTCCTTTCATCGTGACGAAATTGCGTACAGCGCGCCCACTCTCGCAAGAACGATTTGCGGCTCTATCAATTTACAGGTACCGTCAGCCACAGCGTCGCCAAATTGATGATACCGACGATGATCATCAGTCCCGCAGGCATGAATTTGCGCGTTTTGGTCAGTCGCACTGCAAATACGACCACTAATAGCAGGCTGACAACTGCCGACAGCATTGGCCCTACTGCTGCACCGCCAAACAACAGATACGCTCCAAGCAGCAGCAGCAGACCACTGACAAAGCCTGAAATTAGCGAAACCTGGCTACCGGCCTGTTTGTAGCCAATGGCTCCACCCACGATGGATAGAAGGCCGTAGAGCAAGGTGACAAAAGCTGCAATGGGAAGGTTGTTCATGAGAATTGATCCGATGGGACTATTAAGTCCTGCTTGAAAGATAGGATAAAAAAGGATTGTACGGTGAAGCAGGGGTCGATTATGGGGTTAGACGGGGAAGCGATCGCAAAAATTCAAACCTACCGACAGCAATCAGCCGCGCTGCTGCTCTATCAGTCCGTACTCAGCAGCGACATTGGCCAAACTTTTTTGTGCTTGCTCAACGCGCTGGCTGAAGGCAATTCGATTGAATGCGCTCTGGCTTACGGGCGATGGTTCTCAGCGCTGGCTACCCGTCAGCAAAGCTGGCAGCACCACCTCGTGACGCAGATGCTGACGGCAGAGAATGCTTTTTCACAGCAGGCTCAGACCATTCCCGCAGAAGCGCTGTCAGAAAAGCTCGCACCTGGCATCATCGCCGCTGTCGATCATGATCTGAACATTCTAAAAAGTTTGTACTATCTGTCTGGCGAGCACCTGAGTCAATGGATGCAGCAGGTGTGCGGGGAAAGTCCGCCACCCACCATTCAGTTCGACAGCGAACCAAAGCTGCCGGTAGCGTTTCCTTACGATCCTGGCTGGACATCTGCGCCGCAGGAACTGGCCCAGTACTACTCCAATCACGGCGTGGGTATTTTCGGACAGTTCAAGGCATTCCGCTGGCAGTCTAACCAGCTAGTCGGTATCGCTACTCCTGACCCGATTCGGCTAGAGCAGCTTGCCGCCTACGACCATCCCAAGCAGCAGCTCGTGCAAAATACCGAATCGCTGCTGCGCGGCTACACCGCTCAAAATGTATTGCTCTACGGCAGTCGGGGTGCGGGTAAGTCGTCTCTGGTCAAGGCGATGCTAAATGAGTATGGCGATCGCAACCTACGCCTCATAGAAGTGCCCAAAGCCCACCTCCAAAACCTCCCTCAAATCGTCGAACCGCTCAGCCGCGTCCCGCAAAAGTTCATCATTTTCGTAGATGACCTGTCTTTTGAAGACGATGACGAAGCTTTCAAAGCGCTCAAAGTCGTGCTAGAAGGCGGCGTTACCGCTCGACCACAAAACGTTGTTGTATATGCAACGTCAAACCGTCGCCACCTGATTCGCGAGTTCCATGACGAGCGGCCAAGGCCCAAAGATGCCGAGGAAATTCAGGCTTGGGATACCGTGCAGGAGAAGCTTTCGTTCAGCGATCGCTTTGGTCTCACCCTCACTTTTACCCCTGCCGACCAGCCCACCTACCTCACTATTGTCCGCGAACTCGCTGCCCAAGCTAGCCTGAAGATAGAAGCCGACAACCTCGACTGGCGCGCCCGTCAGTGGGCCACCCGCCATAACGGTCGCTCAGGCCGCACCGCCCGCCAGTTTGTCGACTTTCTGATCGCGGAGCAAGGTGACTAAACCTGCCCGAAACCGCTACCTTAAAAGAGGCAATCGAACAGTAGAGATCTTTTCATGGCTAGCGCATCCGACTTGCAAATGACAACCCTCGGCCCCAAAGGCCCAGCAGTTCCTGCCCTGGGTTTGGGCACTTGGGCATGGGGGGATTCCCTCTTTTGGCAATATGGCGGAGCCTATGGCGTCGATGATATTCGCACCGCTTTTAAGGCGTCGCTAGCCGCTGGGGTCAATTTTCTCGATACCGCAGAAATCTATGGCCTGGGAAAGTCAGAAGAGCTGATTGGTGAATTTATGCGATCGCCCGAAAGCGAAGCTATTATCGCCACCAAATACATGCCAGTGCCTTGGCGATTTTCAGCGCAGTCAGTAGCCGACGCCCTGACTGCCAGCCTGAAGCGACTCAAAAAATCTTCAATTGCGCTCTACCAGGTGCACTCACCGTTTAACTTTTTGATGAGTCAAAAGACCTTAATGGACGCTCTCGCCGATGAAGTCGAACAGGGCCGCATCCAAACTATCGGCGTCAGTAATTATTCGGCCAAGCAAATGCGTGAAGCCCACAGCTATCTGGCAGCACGAGGCATTCCCCTAGCGGTGAATCAAGTGCAATACTCGTTGCTGCATCGCAACATAGAAACCAATGGAGTACTAGAGGCTGCACGGAACTTGGAAGTGACGATTTTGGCCTATAGCCCTCTAGCGCAGGGGTTGCTGACCGGCAAGTACACTGTCGCCAGCGATCTTCAGCCGTCAGGCGCGCGGCGCTTAGATCCAAAATTCAGCAAAAAAGGCTTGCAGAAAATTGAGCCAGTGCTGGCCGCTTTGCAGTCCATTGGCACAGCTCACAACAAAACAACAGTACAAGTTGCCTTGAATTGGCTGCTCGGCAAAGGCAACGTCATCCCGATCCCAGGGGCCAAAAATGCTAAACAAGCCGAACAAAACGCGGGTGCGCTAGGTTGGGAGCTGACCGCTGCGGAACGCGAACAGCTAGATAATGTATCTGCGCCTTGGTTGAATTAGATGTTATCGCTAAAATAATTTACTGTTATGGCAACAAATACTCTACTAGATACTCGTACTGCTAGTTTCAGCGAACTACTCAGCAATGGGAAATTATACAAAGTACCTCCATTTCAGCGAGACTACTCTTGGAATAGAGAGAACTGGGAAGACCTTTGGAATGACATTATCAGCATGCATGGTCAGGAAGACCGGCATTATATGGGAGCTATCGTTTTACAAAGTAATAGGGAAAACGATAGTTTTATGATTATAGACGGTCAGCAAAGATTAGCTACTTTGAGCATCATTTCAATAGCAATTATAGATAAAATCAACAAGCTAGTCAGCGCAGAAATAGAGCCTGAAGCAAATAGGGAACGTCAAGAAATATTAAAAAGAACTTATCTTGGTGATAAAGATCCAGGCTCACTTAATTATTCGAGCAAGCTACTGCTTAACGAAAACAACGATGACTTCTATCAAGGAAATCTCGTCAATCTTCGGAGCCCAAGAGCCTTACGCTCTCTAAATAAATCGAATCAGCTGCTGTGGAAAGCCTTTGAATACTTCTCCAACCAAATAGAAGGTTTAGGAGCTGAGGAATCGCCAGAACTGAGAGACGTCTTGAAAGATGGTGCTCATCTCGCAGGATTTCTAACTAATACAGTAGCTCAAAAGCTCTTGTTTATCCAAATCAGTGTTGAGGATCAAATAAATGCCTATGTTGTATTTGAGACATTAAATTCGCGGGGAGTCGAGCTAGGCGCTACAGATCTGCTTAAAAACTACTTGTTCTCTCGGTTCAAGAGCGAAGACGACTTCAAGGCTGCCCAACGTAGATGGAGAGATATTACTAGAACGGTGGGAATGGAAAAATTTCCTGAATTTCTAAGATACTTCTTAAGTATGACTCACAAAAGGGTCAGAAGAAATAAGTTGTTTAAGCTAGCTCGTGATAGGTTCAAAACCCCAGAACAGGCTTTTGAACTACTAGACCAGCTTGGAGATTTAAGCGAATTCTATGTTGCTTTGTCCAATCCATACGACGACTTTTGGTCGGAACATCCAGATTACAAACAGGTACGTGAGCTAGTAAGGTGCTTGAACCTATTTGGAACAAAACAAGCGTATCCTGTCCTTTTCGCGGCGCATAAAAACTTTGATGACAACAAGTTCAAGAAGCTTTTAGACGTCATCTCAGTTATCTCTTTTCGGTATACCGTCATTGGGGATTTGAATCCGAATGAGCTAGAGTCTCAGTACAATTCTCTTGCTATGGACATCATGAGTGGGAAAATCAAATCCCCAAAGGCTGCTTTCAATGCTATCAAAAAAGAACTGTATGTAAGCGATGATAAGTTCAAACAAGATTTTGCTTCAGTGTCTATTCCGACAAAGCAAAGTCAAAAGAAGAATTTAGTGAAGTATATACTGAGCAAACTTGAGGGGTATCAGTCTGGTGGTAAGGATGCAGATGAAGACAGGTTTACAATAGAACATATCCTGCCTCAAGAACCTGTCGAATCTTGGCAGCAGAACTTTCAAGATGAGGATATAGACGAAACTATCTATCGTCTCGGCAATATGACTCCTCTCGGGAGGGTGAAGAACAGAGCTATCAGCAGAGATCCTTATAAATCCAAACAGCTTGAATACCAGAAGAGTGTCTACGCTATCACTAAAGATATTCAAGCTGAGGAATGGAATAAAGGTTCTGTAGTGAATCGTCAGGAGAAAATGTCCGAAAAAGCTATACAAATTTGGCGAATAGACTATTAAAGAAAAAGTAGTACTACTTAGGTGCCCGTGGGGAACTGTTGAAGTTCCTCCTGCAAGCATTTTTACGAATGTACTAAAAAACGAAGTCTCCACGAGTCAAAATAATTATTGGGCTTTATCCGAGTCAGCAGGACTGTACAATGTGCAGACCCAGAATTTTCTGCTCTTCAGCGTCAAGCGCAACTTTGATGAAAGCTTCTAAAAGCTTCTAGCGGAGGCGAAGAAGCGGTCGCATACTTAAGCGGTGTAAAAGTGTTCCTTTTTACCTTAATATGCGTGTACTGATTACAAGCTTCTCGTTCGCTTAGCCCTACCATCACCCCCTCATGATGGGTAAAGACCGCAGAGGGAATCCACGAATTAATGGCACCGATTTAAGCTGAATTAAGCAGCCAGTCTATATCGGTGCCATTACAATATGATTGTCATACCCGCTCGGACTGCTTTGCAGCAGGCTGAGGCTGGGGTTGGAACTGGAAGAGGGTATACACGACGTTGCGGCGAATGCCGGTCATCATGTCGAGGAAGACTTCGTAGCCTTCGCTCTTGTACTCAATCAGCGGATCTTTTTGGCCGTAGCCGCGTAGGCCGACGGTTTCGCGCAGCGCATCCATTTGCTGAAGGTGCTCGCGCCAGAGCGTGTCAATTTGCTGGAGGATGAAGAAGCGCTCGGCTTCTCGCATTAGCCCCGGTTTGAGCGCATCTACCTGAGCTTCTTTGAGGTCGTAGGCAATGCGAACCTGCTCTGATAGGAAGGTTTTGATTTCGCCCATTGAGAGATTTTCAAGCTGATCGGGGGTCAGGTCTGCCAGCAAGTAGACAAATTCCTGAACCTTGCTGACAACGCTGGCCAAGTCCCATTCTTCAGAAGGTAGCTCCGGGTTGACGTAGGCTTCCACGATGTCATTCATGGTCTGCTCAGCGTAGTTGATCACTAGCTCTTTCAGGTCTTTACCTTCGAGCACGCGGCGTCGCTCGGCGTAAATGGCCCGCCGCTGATTATTCATCACCTCGTCGTACTCAAATACCTGCTTACGAATGTCGTAGTAGTAGGTTTCTACTTTCTTTTGCGCGCCTTCGAGCGACCTGGTCAGCATCCCCGATTCAATCGGCATGTCTTCTTCCACTCGGAAGGCGTTCATCAGACCGGCCACGCGATCGCCTCCAAAAATTCGCAGCAGGTTATCTTCCAGACTCAGGAAAAACTTAGTTGAACCCGGGTCGCCCTGACGACCGGCCCGGCCTCTGAGCTGGTTATCGACCCGGCGAGATTCGTGGCGCTCGGTGCCGATTACATGCAGTCCGCCTAACTCTACAACTTCATCATGAGCAGCAGAAGTAATCACTTCGTATGTGTCCAGCACCTGGTTGTACACATCGCGTAAGCGCTGAATGACCGGATCTTCGGTCGGGGCCTTCTCTGCTGCAACCGCGATTTTATCTTCGGCCTGTAGCTCTGAAAGGCTCTGTTCGCCGTAAGTTTTGGCAGCGAAGGCCACGGCTTCTTTCAATACCGTCTTCAGCTCTGGAGAAAGATCCACTGGAAAAATCTGTGGGGCAACTTTCCAGGTCTTTTTCTTTTTGCCATCGCCAAATCCCTGCGCCAGTCCGCCATTTTTAGTCGCCGCTACCTGGGCAACGCCAAACTTTTCATCGTCTTCGGGCTTCACTAGGCGAGGCATGAAGTACTCACGCACCTTCAGCCGTGCCATATAGTCGGCGTTACCACCGAGGATAATATCGGTACCGCGTCCGGCCATGTTGGTGGCAATGGTCACTGAGCCGCGTCGTCCGGCCTGAGCGACAATTTCCGACTCGCGCTCCACGTTCTCAGGCTTAGCGTTAAGCAGGTTGTGATTGACATCGAGGCTGTGGAGCAACGCTGAGAGCACTTCGGATTTTTCGACGCTGGTGGTGCCGACCAGGACAGGGCGACCCGTTTCGTTCATTGCAGCGCATTCTTGAGCGATCGCATCCCACTTCGCGTTCTCAGTTTTGTACACCACATCTGGCAAATCTCGCCGCTGGGAAGGGCGGTTCGTCGGTGCGATCGTCACTTCCAGTTTGTAAATTTTCTCAAATTCGGCTTCTTCGGTCTTTGCCGTGCCCGTCATCCCTGAGAGCTTGGGATAGAGCAAAAAGAAATTTTGATAGGTAATTGAAGCCAGCGTTTGCGTCTCTGGCTGAATTTCGACATGCTCTTTGGCTTCAATCGCCTGGTGCAGGCCATCGCTCCAGCGGCGACCGGCCATCACCCGCCCGGTAAATTCATCGACAATGACAATTTCGTCATTGCGCACGATGTAGTTCACATCTTTGGTGAAAAGTTCTTTGGCCTTGATTGCATTGAAGATATAGTGCGCCCAAGGATCGTTTGGATCGAAGAGGTCGGTGACGTTGAGCAGATTCTCAGCTTTTTCAAAGCCTTCGTCTGTGAGCAGTACATTCCGGGCTTTTTCATCAACTTCGTAATCAACTTCATCGCCTTCTAGCTGAGTGGCGACTTGAGCGGCTTGCGTATATTTCTCACCGGGTCGCTCTACCTGACCTGAAATAATCAGTGGTGTGCGGGCTTCATCGACCAAAATCGAATCGACCTCGTCAATCACGCAAAAGTTAAACGGACGCTGTACTACATCGGCCATTTGCGTGCTCATGTTGTCGCGCAGATAGTCGAAGCCAAACTCGCTGTTAGTGCCGTAGGTAATGTCGCAGGCGTAGTTTTTCTTGCGCTCAGTCGGACTCATTCCCTGCTGA
The DNA here is from genome assembly GCA_038315915.1 of Phormidesmidales cyanobacterium. Lineage (GTDB taxonomy): Bacteria > Cyanobacteriota > Cyanobacteriia > Phormidesmidales > Phormidesmidaceae > Phormidesmis. The sequence continues at coordinate 4,958 of JBBQAC010000129.1, read as the reverse complement.
ATTAGGCCAACGCTTAGTCCTAAAAAGCGGTGTACCTGTCCCATCCACTCGGCATCGCGCCGCGCCAGGTAGTCGTTCACTGTAACGATGTGAACGCCTTTGCCCGAAATTGCGTTCAAGTAGGCAGGCAGCGTAGAGACCAGCGTTTTGCCCTCGCCGGTTTTCATCTCGGCAATTTGTCCGTCGTGGAGCACCATGCCCCCCAGTAGCTGCACATCGTAGTGGCGCAGTCCCAGCACCCGCTTACCGGCCTCACGCACGACTGCAAACGCTTCTGTCAAAATATCGTCAAGGTCTTCGCCTTTCTCCAGGCGCTGCCGAAACTCAACCGTTTTGCCAGTCAGATCAGCATCTGAGAGGGCCTGCATTTCTTCTTCGAGCAGGTTGATCTCTTTGATGTCGGGCTGATATCTCTTGAGCTTGCGAGTGTTAGGGTCGCCTAAAAGTCTTTTTAGCATGTCAGGGCAGAGAAACGACGGGCAGAAAGCAGCGAGCGGCACAAAATTAGTCTTGCTGCTAATTCTAGCTAAGATTAGCTAGCTAATTCTATGAAGAGAGAATGCCCTTATGGAAGGCGGTATTCCGGGTGGGTTACCCTACAGCGACGGCAGGATGTGATCAAAATGCTACCACCTGGAGGGCCGGGGGCAATAAACAAGAGGGTGTGGCCGGATTTGCCCTCGCTTCTGTCAAAGGTTGCAGCGTACTGACGGTGCTAGGGCTAACGGTGCTAGGGCTAACGGTGCTAGGGGGTATCAGAAACTGAGGTATCGGCAGAATCGAGCGCCCCGGTATAGTTTTGCTCAGCAGCGCCCAGATGACAGCCCGCGCAGCTTCTCAGATTGAGCGGCTGCGGGAGATTTACATTCGGATGGAGGGCTTGAAAGTAAGGTGAGTCTTGCAGGCGGAAGGGGACGCGATCGCCCTGTGAAAAACGGGAGTAAGTTTGCAGGTATTGCAGCATGAGTTGCTGGTCGAAGCGGGAAATTGGCGCTAGGAAAACACCGTAGTGAGCGGGGTCGGCAACCAGAGTTTGCCAGGTTCGAGTGGGCAAAACAGCGGCGGGCAGGGCAACGTGACAGGTCGCGCACTGCTTTATATAAACTTGGTAGCCTACGGTTTGGGTTTGCTCGGTACCGACAGGGTCAACCATGCCATAGGGTGAAGTGGCCCTAGCTAAGCCTGCTCCTAGCAAAGCGCTGAATAAGATACTGATAGTCAGAGCGCCCAAACTCAGGACAGTAGCCCGCTTGACAGCTCGCCCAACAGCTTGTGGAAACAGCCGCTGCTCTCTTTGCAGCCAGCTCTGGGAATGATGCAGCCAGGAACTGAGTCGCCGATGAACCGATGAATTCGAGATATTAGGAAGCATGAAAACCATCACTTGAATTTTTGAGTAGCCCGAATTAGAGGGGCAGCACCAGCTACCGAGCGGGCGATCGCTGAGGCGTTAGGTCATGAAAGCCTCACTTTTGCTAGGGTTAGTTAGAAAAACGCAGTCGCTGTCTCTATTGTTAATGTATATTTACGTAAAAATTATCCGTGAGGATAGGCACTTGTGCTTTATGCCTCAAGGCTTCGTATGTTGTTACTAGGGCTCTTTTGCATAGAGCTTTGAGAGGGCACCTCGCTATGGACAGTCGACATATTCAGTTTCGCTATACGCAGGTTTTTACCTCGGCTCAGCTCGGTCAGCTCTGCGCGCTCTTTGAGCTAGCGGCTTTTTGGGCGAAGCGCCGCCGTCCGGAGGAAATGGCGCAGGCGATCGCCCACAGCAACCCGGTGGTGACCGCCTGGGACGGGGAGCGGCTGATCGGTTTTACCCGGGCTACTTCCGACGGTGTCTTTCGGGCGACGATCTGGGATGTGGTGATTCATCCTGACTGCCGGGGGGTAGGGCTAGGTCGCAGGCTGGTTGAGACCTTGATTGCCCATCCGCATATGAACCGGGTTGAGCGTACTTATTTGATGACAACCCATCAGCAGCGATTTTATGAGCGCATTGGCTTTGAGCAAAATAGCACGACGACGATGGTGCTCCATAACCAACCTTTAGGCGAGCATTTGCGGGAAGTGGCTGCTCAGGCGTTGGGTACAGTCGATGCCTGAGCTTGATGCCTAATCTGCTTTTTCCTCGGCCTCAATTTTTTCGCGGGAGTCACCCCAGTAGGCGCTGTAGATCCATTCTTTGCTGTTGCCCTTGTCGATGGTCTGCCAGCGGTAGATCACGCCTTTGTTTGGGTTGATGCCAACTTCTAAAAGTTTGGCACCCATGTAGTATTCGGTTTGCTTGAGAGTGCGATCGCGCAAAAAAGCACTTTCGCTTTTAGAAATTGTTTTGGAGATATGGGCTTGGGTATGCTTTGCCATAGTGCTACTGGTTCTTGACGGAAATCTAGTGTGACTACTTGCTATTATGCCTTCTCACTGATCGGCTGATCGAGCGGCCTCACTTCACCGTAGAATCCTTTAGGGGTAGCCTGAACCGCAAGCCAACGCGGATGAAAAAACTGGGGTAGGAGAAGACGGTGAGGCGATCGCAATTTTTAAGAAAATCTCTCAGGCGGGGATCAAGTGGCCTGCTCCTGGCTCTGGGCATTCCCAGCATGATGACCGCCTGCGGGCAGTCAGTTTCTGTCCCCGACGCAGCTTCTGTCGCCGCAGATAGCACCTCTCAGCCATCCGAGATCAAGCCCAAAACGGTATGGCGAGTGGCGATCGCTCAGGGCCTGCGCCCTTTTGCCATGGAAAAAGGCGATGTGCTGGTTGGCTTTGATTTGGACTTGATCAAGGCAATTGGCGAAGTCTGTAATGTCACTCTTAAGCTAGAGCGTCAGCCCTTTGATGCGCTGGCTGCGCTCATTCAAGCAGCGCAAATAGACGTGGCGATGGGAGCGGTGCCGATCACGCTTGGGCGCTCAGAAGCGGTTGAGTTTTCTCGGCCTTACTTTCGCTCGGGCGTGGCCATCATTGCCCGTTCAGAAAACGATCAGCTCACCACGCTCAAAGCGCTCAGCGATCAAACAATCGCCGTGACACTGGGCACATCTGGGGCACAGCTAGCGATTGACGTATTGGGATCGACAATTCTCACCTTTGACCAGGCGACTGACGCCCTCACAGCCGTCAAAACCGGTCAGGCCGATGCCGCTCTAGTGGCACTGCCCGTTTTATTAGATATCCAAGCGACCCAACTGGAGACCTACACCAGCTTACAAAAAATGGGCGAGCTGATAGATACCTACGATTACGGAATTATGGTGCGTTCGGAGACCCGTACCGAAGACAAAGACAGTGTTGAGACCGAACAGTCCGACCGCGAAGACCGCCTCAGTGCGATCAACGCTGCCCTCAAGACCCTGGTGAAAGATGGCACCTACGCCGAGATCTACGAGCGATGGCTGGGGACTGCGCCTCTACAGCGTCCCTTCTGATCTAAAAGGCCCATTCAAGATTGACCCCGACTCGACTATCGCCTTTATCAGCGGTGCTCTGCCATTCGAGATCGGTAGAAAGGCGCAGATCCTGAGTAATTGCATAGCCCAAATTGAGCTGCGTAATGCTGAGCCCCTGACTGTCGCCAACGACCCAGGATTGATCCAGCGTCAGGTCGGCAGCACCCGTCCGAGAAGGCACAAAGCGCAGGCGCACCCCTACATTTGCGCCGCTGACGTCGTAGTCCTGACCTGATCGGGCTGTGCGATAGCCCACGGTTGGGGCTATGTTGAAATAGCCGCCCAGCGGCAGCACATAGTAGTGCAGGTCTGCGCCGTAGGCTTGGCGATCGCCGCGATAATTCTGCTGATAGTCAGCGCTTACCGTCAGCGGCGTGCGACCGATAAACCAGTCTTCCACCGCGATCACAAAACCGCCCGTGCCGTCGGTAGAAGGAAAAAAGGTAGTGCCTGCCTGTACTCGTGTGGTGAAGCTGGGATCGTTGCGAATATCGGCCCGTACATCGGGCACGGCTTCGAGCCAGCGCTGCAAGACGGGGCTTTGCTCAATAATTTCTGGTGAGAGGTTGAGCGAGGTAGGATCGGTGCCTGCTGGCGTATCGGCGTGCGCAGCGGCTGTTAGCAATCCCATCGCTCCTAGCCAGCCAGCTATCAAGTTCAGGTATCTCATAGCCCTAGCCTAGCCGCCTGCCGCTTAAAAGTCAGCTCGCTAGCTGACAAACCCTTTATAGATATGCCATCGGGTTGACCGGTTCGCCGTTGCGGCGAACTTCAAAATGCAGGTGAGGGCCGGTTGAGAGGCCGGTAGAGCCGACCGCAGCGATCGCATCTCCCTTTCTCACGGCTTGACCTTCACTCACATTGAGCCGACTGGCATGACCGTAAAGCGACGTCAGCCCACCGCCGTGGTCAATAATGACCGCATTGCCATAGCCGCCATACCAGCCCGCCATAATCACCACGCCCGTTTCAGCCGCCACAATCGGGCTACCGTATGCCGCACCAAAATCAGTGCCCGCGTGAAAGCGGCTGTATCCCAGCACCGGATGGAACCGCATCCCAAACTGGCTGGTGATCGAGCCGATTGCAGGCTTCACCATTTTCCCAGACGTTCGAGCTGACTGTAGGACTTCTGCGCGCACGGCATCTCCCTCAGCCGAAGTATCTGCCGCCACTCGTTCCAGGATGAGCGCAGTGAGGCTATCAGAGTCTTTGTCGAGCTGATTGATCGCAGCGGACAGGGCGCTCCTGTTCTCTTTGAGGCGGCTCATAGTCACGGCCTGCTGCTGAATCTGATCGGAATACTGCTCGCGGCTGGCGAGTAGCTGCTGCCGCAACAGGGAAATATTGTTTTTTTGATACTCTACGCCTTCTTGCTGAGCCACAATTTCAGATGATTTTTCATCCAGGGTGACTAGCATTGTCCGGTCTGCTTGATAGAGCTGCTTGAGCCGGTAGCGCCGGTCTAAAAAGTCGTTGAGATTGGCGCTTTGCAGCAGGAGC
>JBBQAC010000179.1:0-9473 GCA_038315915.1 Phormidesmidales cyanobacterium | reverse complement strand
TGCTCTAAGCTGAGGCTTCCGGGCATTGTATCTTTGCCTGATTTACTCATGACGGTCACTCCTTCAAAAGGTTAAGCAGATCTTTCAGCTTGGAAAGATCATTGAATCAGAATCTTCGAACCGATAGGGGCTCTAAAGTTTCAACGCTGCTGTCTGGTCAGCTGAAAGCCACCAGGGGCAAAATCAACTTCAGTTAACGCAATTTTAACTTTAATGCACACTAGCGTCAAATTGTAAATGGATTCGGTAGCAGGCGTTACTTAAGTTAATTTTTTATCGTTTGCTCGGCGTGCTTGCGGCCTTGTAACCGTTGTCGGACTTACTTAGCGCCTTTTTTAACAAGCTCGCTACTTTCTGGAACTCCCCAAAAATCATTAGTTTTGTTAAGCGTTAGCATTTTTCTTTAAGAAATAAGCTATGCGAGTATTCTAGCGAGCATTTTCCATAGGTGGGTTCATCCATAGGTAGGCTTATGATCCCCTTGCGCATCTAACTAAAGAAGGAACGGCAAAAGGCGTTCTGTAGCCATAGGATATATAGCTAATTGCTCTATGAGCCCGGCTAATCTTCGCGAGGATAGCTTCAGCGCTATATTAATTAAGAGGAATTCGTCTTTGAGCTTTTTAGGCTTAAAGCAAGTTGTCAAGGCAAATGAGCGCAATGAACGTAATGGAGTTTTTCCAGCAAAGTGCTGGGCAGTGGCAGTCTCAACGCACGACTCATCACCTGCCTTTTCGGCGGGCGGAGCTAGGTGGCTCCAACATATCGGTCGAGGCACTGAGCGCTGAGCATGAAAAAGTAGTTGAAATCTGCAAAATGCACCAGGTTGACCCGGCTACCGCAGTGGGCGGTGCCTACGTGCAGTGGGATGGCGAAATGGCCTGGGATAAGGAGGGCGAAAACCACCAGGGCTCTACGGTGTTTGCGCTGGTGCCTGACGAGGACAATCCCCAAACGGGCAATCTGCTGCGCGAGCGAGGCTATGCCGAAATTGTGCCGGTAATTGGCCGGTACGAGATGGACTTAGAAGACGGGCTGCTGCTGACTACTGACTATGAAACGATGAGTTCAGTCGAGCGCTTTTGGTTTCCGAGCCCAGACCTGCGGGTTCGCACCAGCGTGGTCAAGCGCTTTGGCGGGCTGAGCACGGCTTCTTTTTGCGCGGAGTCGCGAGTCGAGACGGTGCCCGAGCCAAACAAAGACGATGCGGAGGCCCGGAAAGCGTTTGAAGTAGCCTCTCAATATTCGTCGTTTGGCTGGTAGACTTCGACTACGCTCAGCCTACGGCGCACGAGGGCTGAGCGTAGTCGAAGCCCGGCTTACGCTTCTATCTCATCGGCGAAGCGGTTGACTTTATCGAATTCAAACGGGCCAGCGACTGAGCCCCAAAGCAATTCGTCGGTTTCGGGATCGCGGCCCCGGTCGTAGCTGGTCATGTGGTTCTCGGTGACGATGAATTCGTTATCGAGATAGGTGGTGAGGCCGTTGCGGATGACGGTGCATTTTTTACCCGCTTCCACCTGGCCGCGAAAGCTGCTGCCCGTCCACTGTACGTGGATGTCGCAGCCGGTCATGGGGTCTAAATAGTCGGCGGTCAGGGTGGCGAGTTTGGTGCGATCGCGCGCCGCCCCATAAAACATCTCCTCGTCCTTTACCTTGTAATTTTCCAGCAGCACGTCGTTTTCTCGCTGGATGAAATGCAGCACCCGCACTCGATAGGGCTGGCTGAGCTGGTAGTAATAAGCCTGCTCCAGGTATAGACTTATCCCTGACTGAAATCCTTTGGGCAAGGGCCGCATACACACCTGGATGTGAGCAAAGAAGGGTGGGTTTTCAATCGCTTGGGGCTGGTTGCTAAAATCAGCCGCCATCCAGCGGGTGAGCTTTACCACGTCGGTCGGATGAGTCATGAGGCAGAATGCAAATAATCACTACTGTCAAAATTCTAAGGCAAAATCTTAAGCGATCGCGGACTGTCCTCACTCGCGTTCGTCAAACCGGGTGCGAAAGCTGCCGTATTTAATCCAGTACTGGTTCAGCTCGTGGTGAGGCATATGCAGGCTAGCCTTGGCCTGGTAAAGCACCACCCGGCGATGCGTGCCTATCCAAATTTTCTTCAGGGGTTCTACTGCAATCAGCGTACCGCCCAATACCTCAACGCAATCTTGAAACTGATCGACGGTAGAAAATTTAACCGTTTCAAAGACAAAAAAATTGCCCGAACAAATCAGGTGGCGGCTGCGAATCCAAGCCTGCATTTTCTTTGTGGCGGGCGGCGGCAACATTGCTGACAATCCGCGCCTGCGGGATAAGCTGCTTTGCGCGTTCACTTAAGTGGGTTCATTTTGGATTTGCTTTAAAGCGGGTTGGCGGGCGTTGAGCTGGTCGATGACGATCACTGCGACTTTTTGCACTGACATATCAACATCGCGCTGCAAAGGGGTAATACAGTCAATTGCGTCGGGGTTGCCTAGCTTGCCCAGGGCCAGGGCAGCGGCTTTTCGGACTTCAGCGCTGCGATCTTTGAGACAGGCAATCAGCGGTTGATAGGCGTCTTGATAGTTCAGGCGGGCGAGATTAGCGGCGGCTTCAATTCTCACTTCGGAGGACTGATCGCTGAGGGCTTCAGTCAGAATGACCATGGCCTCGCGGGCTTTCTCGGCAGGCGTTCGCCCCTGCTGCGGCTGATCGCTCTGTGCTTGGGCTGTCTGTGCTTGGGCTGTCTGCGCTAAAGCTGTCTGGGACTGGGCGAACTGGGCGATCGCGCCAATCACCGCCGTTCTCACCGCTGGCGAAGGATGGTTAATAAGGCGATAGAGCCGGTCGCTCACTTCAGTGCTCATCGAAGCCATCGCCCAGGCAGCGTGCCCTTTGGCGCTTTCGCTAGCGGCCTCATTTGCCAGTACATCACGCAATGAATCGAAAGCGGGGGCTCCTGCTTTGGCCAGTGCCCCTGCCGCTGCACTCTTAACCCCAATATCTGAATCGTGAAGCAGCGCCTCTATCAGTCCGGGCACCGACGTTGGATCGTCGATGTTGGTGAGCGCATTACAGCAGGCTCGCCGCACTACAGAGTCGGGATGGGTCTCAATACCCTCTAGTAAAAAAGGGGTCGCGCACTCGCCAATCTGACTGAGAGTATCGATTAAGTGAATCCGGGTTGCTCGCCGGGGGTCTATCAGGCACTGCACCATCAGCCGCAGCAAAAAGGGCTCAGAATCTTCTATCGCCAGCAGCTCTATGCGCTGATTGACGTAGTCAACGAGCTGGTCAACCTGTGCCTGCGCTGCTGGCGAGGCAGGAGAAGCAGATTCACCGACATAAATAGGGCTAGGATAGTAGGACTCATCGGCCTGAGCGTCGGCTTGCTGTGTAGCCTCTAACTGGTTCGGATTTGGCTGATCTGGCAACCCGCTTGGGAGGTTATTCTCCATAGGGTGAGACTGGGGCCGCTTGCCCGTGCAGATTGGCTAAAGAAGCGTCTATTTTGACAATTTCGGGGTGAGTTTTGAGCTGGGCCATTACCATAGACTTGGGCAGCTGCGCTTTTTTGGCCGTTACGGTGAAATCATCGACCAGCCGCGCGCGATACTGCTCTAGCTGAGAAATCACATCCGCTATTTCTTCAGAAGTCGCGGTTGACTCGTGCGCTTGAGCGGACTCTGCCATGATGAATACCTCTGTCTTTGACAAATATTTTTGATAAACATTTTCTTAGAACCAGAGTAAATCAAATTGATCGACTCCGTAGCTTGATGAATATTTCTGAAATCAAAACCATTCTAACCAGTGAAGATCCTCAGCTACGACTGCGAGGGCTGGTGGCCCTAAAAGAATATGACAGCGACATCGCCGTACCGATATTGATCAACCAGCGGCAAGATTCTGCCTTTTTGGTGCGCTCATTTGTAGCGATGGGACTGGGGCGCAAGCGTAGCAACGCGGCCTATACTGCTCTGCTCGAAATGCTCACCACCGAGTCGGATAACAATGTTCAAGCCGAAATTGCCAACTCGCTGGGGCTGTATGGGGCGATCGCCGCTGATCGCTTAGCCACTTTGTTTTACGAAAATGATCACTGGCTGGTGCGCCGCAGCATTTTGGCGATTATGCCTGAGCTTGAAAGCCCCGGTATGCTGCTCAAGCTCGCCATGGACTCGCTCAAAGACGAAGATCAAACAATCGCTCAAGCAGGCATCACCGCCCTGGCCCTGCTGGCCGATACGCCACAAGCCACCATGGCCCTAAATGCGCTGCTGCCTCTGCTCAAAGACGACAACTGGCAATCGCGCATGTACTTAGCCTACGCGCTCAAGCCGTTTAAGGGCGATCGCGCCCGACATGCCCTGATTCAGCTCCGGCAGGATAGCCATCACAAGGTGGTGGCGGCGGCGCTTGAGAATTTGCTGCCTGCCTGAAACGCGCGTCCTCCAAAACTTCTTCCTGCGGCTGATGGTTACCCCCGGTCAAAGTAAGCTATCTTTAAGCGTAAAGAAATGTTTCTTTGCAAGCAAAGCTGGTTCTGCTTATGCAGGTCAGCCCCAAATGAGGAGTGGTCGCCGTGATTCTGTCTGCAACGTCAAACCTTCAGCCCTATGCCCAGCCCCAGTCCGACCTGGCGGCGATAGAGGCACAGGCAGTCCAGTTTTTCCAGCGCTCGGCGGGCAACTGGCAGTCCCGTCGCCGCTACTACACCCTGGCGAGTGGTGACACCCAAGAGGTGGTTAGCGATATTACCGTTCACTTTTTGAAGGGCGATCACAGTGAGCTGATCAAACTTGCCGGGCGTCATGAGCTAGATGAGCGGCTGATCTGCGGGGCAAAAGTCACCTGGCAGAGCCACTATATTACGCCGAGTCGCAAGCCTTCTGAAGGATCTACGGTCTTTGGCATTCTGGGTGATGTGATGTATCGCGATCGCGGCTTTGCCACGCCTAAGCCCGTGACTGCCGACTACAAATTCACTGATGATCGCACGATGGTGCTGCGTACCGAGTACAACGGCTCCAGCTTTGAAGAAGAACTCAAGCTCATCGGCGATAAATACCGTACCCGGCAAACCATTATCTCCCGTGCTGGGGCCGAGGTCATGATCGGTCAGTATCTGGAAACGCGCGTTTAACCTAGCTTTCCAAGCTTCGACGAGTGGTCTGACGGGTAAAGGCATTCCACTCGTTCAGCTCAGCCGAACCATGGCTCAGTAGCTTTGAGCGGCCCTCTGCCGTCAGCCCCACTACCCCGCTAAAGTCAGCCCCGGCGATGCTGTCTACCGCCGAAAAATCTACGTCGGTCAGGCTTGCCGCGCGAAAATCAGCCCGCTGAAGTTCTGCGTCTGCCAGATTTGCGCCTTGCAGATTGGTAAGCTGCTGGTTTCCCACTGATGACTTTCGTGTGCGGGTGAGTACGGCCAGGTTGATGGATGGCGTTAACCTGATGACCTATCGCTCGGAGAAGCGGTTTATCACGCCGGAGGAGTGGCCGCGATGGCTGCGAGACATAGGATGTCAGCCTGAGGAAGATAGAGAACAGGGCAGCAGAAATGGCGGGTTTGAGCAGGGTTATAGTATGACTGTTAAGCAATGTATCTTTGTTATTCATAATCGGGATGGCGCTCGCTGTCGTCTCCTATGGTGAACAAAACACCTGCCTTTAAAGAACAATGGTTGGACAACGTATCGCTCTTTTCTAGAGCATCTAGAGACCTCCCTCGCCCAAAGGTTTGAACTGACTGAGCGCTCTATTTCGGCGGGACTGGAGTGCAATATCAGCGAGCGAGGTCGTCACCCGGCGACGATTCAGAGCGGGTGCTTTGAATGTAAAGAGCTGCGCAAAGCTCGCTATACTTAATATAGATGCTGGCAAGAGCGCCCAAATTTTTAATAGCGTCATCTATCCGGCTCACAAATACGATCTGCCACTGCTGGGAATCGACTTTCTCTCTTTTGGCGCAGTGAAAAGTTTGATCGTAATGGATTTTCAGCCGCTGTTCCAAGACGCAGCGTATCAGCAAAAGTATATTGCCCCACTCAAGGCGCTTCACAATAAGTATCCCGATCTGGCGCAGAACCTGGCAATGAAGTTCCACGATGCCAATCAGTACTTTTCTCAGTATCTGTTGTTTGCTAAAACTGACCCCGACACCGTCAAGACCCTTGTGCTAGAAGCCTTTAAGGATTATCTTCAGCTTTACTGGCAGATGATGGACGCTGCCGTTCCCAATTTTGATAGCGCTGCTGTTACCCGCATTGCTAAGGCCCAGAGAGACTACGACAAGTACAGCGCCGAGCGCGACCCTGCTTCAGGACTCTTTAGCAGCTATTTCGGTCATGATTGGTCGGAGCGCTTTCTGTACGACTTTTTGTTTGAAGATGCAGTACCGTTGGCAGTCGGGGTAGGCCAGTCATGACTGCTTCAGAAACCGTTCAAGCAACAATCTACGAGCCTTTTTTGCAGCGGGCGATCGCACTCCTGACCGAGCACCTGGATATCAGCCCGTACCCAATTCCAGCAGGCTTTGACACCAAAAGCGCCGTCGCTGGCAAAGGCAAGCGACAGGCCACAGTGACCACCACTAGCTACGGAGCCTGCTCGCCCAAGCTTAGGCAAATTCGCGCCGCCCATGTTCAAGGCGGCGCAGCCCTATAGGTACTCAACTTCGTCATCTTTCCTCAGCTCGACTACGACTTACCCTTCTTTGGAGCGGACTTGGTCACGCTACCGGGCCGAAAAAGATCCTGCCAGAGGAATGCTCACCCGGTTCTATGGGTCAGAGTGGACCGAACAATACATTCACGGCTTTCTCTTCGACTTGGCGCAAGACCCGCGAGTGATGTCTTCTCGGGCCGACTCTCTGGCAACCTCTTGACAAAGCTGCGAATGCGCGCGTCGATTTGTAACGTTGCTATTGACAGGAGCGGCTTTTTCACCCAAAGTGCGGACGGATTGAATCCCATGGGCGAAGCGAAAACGATTGACCTGTATATGATTGGCGCAATTAGCCACTTTATGAACTTTCTTGAACTTTCTTAGATACTCGTCGTATCCGGCTTACTCTTTAAACGTGGAAGCAGTCGGTCTTTATCGGCTTCTCAAATGATCAAAATATTAGGAGAATTTGGATCTATGCTTGATGCGTTTGCTAAAGTTGTCTCCCAAGCGGATGCAAGGGGCGAATATATCGGCTCTTCGCAACTAGATGCACTGGATAAAATGGTTGCCGATGGCAACAAGCGGATGGACGCGGTTAACGGTATTACCAGCAATGCTTCTGCCATTGTTGCTAACGCTGCTCGTTCTCTGTTTGCCGACCAGCCCCAGCTCATTCAGCCCGGTGGTAATGCCTATACCAACCGTCGCATGGCTGCCTGCCTGCGCGACATGGAGATCATTTTGCGCTATGTCACCTACGCGATGTTCTCTGGCGATGCCAGTGTGATGGACGACCGCTGCTTGAACGGCCTGCGCGAGACCTACACCGCTTTGGGCGTACCGGGTAGCTCGGTGGCCACTGGCGTCAACAAAATGAAAGAAGCTGCGATTGCAATCGTTAGCGATTCTAGTAGTGTCACCAATGGTGATTGCAGCAGCCTGATTTCCGAGCTGGGCGGCTACTTTGACCGTGCTGCTTCTGCTGTTGGCTAGTTGACAGATGCCTTCAACGCTTGGGATTTTGACGCTTTGGCAGTTATGCCACCTGGCATGAGCGCACAGAGTAAAAAGCCAGTCGTTGAAACCAGTCTAAATAGTTACGTTTAACCGATTTAAGTGAATCGTCCAAAAGTGGCCTTATGGCTTTCTTCAAGGCGAAACGCTGCTTAAAAAATTGTCGAAACCTCAATTGGGAGATCTTTAACGATGAAAACTCCTCTGACCGAAGCAGTTTCTACTGCTGATTCTCAGGGCCGTTTCCTAAGCTCGACTGAAATGCAGGTTGCATTCGGTCGTTTTGGTCAAGCTAAAGCCAGCCTCGAAGCTGCTCGTAAGCTGACTCAAAATGCTGACAGCCTCGCCAATGGCGCTGCTCAAGCTGTTTACAACAAGTTCCCTTACACCACGCAAATGCAGGGGCCTCAGTACGCCGCTGACCAGCGCGGTAAAGACAAGTGTGCCCGGGACATTGGCTACTACGTTCGGATGATCACCTACTGTCTGATCGTCGGCGGCACTGGCCCCATGGATGACTACCTGGTTTCAGGTCTAGCTGAAATCAATAAGACTTTCGACCTGGCACCTAGCTGGTATATCGAAGCGCTTAAGCACATCCGCTCTAACCACGGTTTGAGTGGCGATCCTGCGACTGAAGCTAACACCTACATCAACTACGCGATCAATTCGTTGAGCTAACGAGCTAAATTGACGTTTTAGCCTCTGGTTATATGGCAAGGGGTTAGGCTTCAATTTTTACCCAGAGAGATATGCGATTACTGGAACGCTCTAGTGATTGTTTGTTTCTCTGGGTTTGCTATTGGGCGCGATTTGACAGGTGTAATTTGACAAGCCCGATTTGACTATTGCGATGACTATGACCCCAGCCGATCCCCAGCCAGAAAGCGGTGCGCCTCAGCTCACGGTATCTCAGGCGATCGCTAATCTCAAACAAACTGCCGACCCGGGCGATCGCTACTATGCGGCCTGGTGGCTCGGGCGATTTCGTGTAAAGGAACCAGCGGCAGTGTCGGCCCTGCTGGATGCTTTGCAAGATGAGAGCGACCGGGCACCCGACGGTGGCTTTCCGCTGCGGCGAAATGCAGCCAGAGCTTTGGGCAAGTTAGACGATTCGACAGTCGTGCCCGCTCTGATCGAGTGTTTAGATTGCGCCGATTACTACGTGCGCGAGGCAGCGGCTCAATCGCTAGAAGCTTTAGATGCCAAAGAAAGCGTAGATCCTTTGCTGAGGCTGATCGACGGGGGTGTCGAAGCGGCGGTAGAAGTGCCGGGGAAGCCGCATCTGGTGCAGCCTTACAACGCTGTTCTGGAGGCGTTGGGTAGCTTGGGCGCTCAGGATCTCACAGATGTGATTGAGCCTTTTTTAACCCATGCGGTGCCTCAGGTAAAGAACGCGGCGGCGAGGGCAATGTATCAGCTCACTGGCAAAGGCGAGTATGCGCAGGTACTGATTGACACGTTAAACTGTGATGATTTGCAGCTCAGGCGGTCGGCGCTGTTGGATTTGGGAGAGGTGGGGTATTTGCCAGCGGGGGAAGCGATCGCTCAAACGCTGGCTGAAAATAGCATTAAGCTGATCGCGCTGAAAGGTCTCCTGGAAAAGCAGATTCGCACCGCCGATGGCCTCACAGACGACGCCTGCAAAGTCATGGCATTCATGGACTCGTTGCTTTGATGGTAAATTCTGACGAACGCTTACAAACGCGGCTCAAGGCGGTCGAAACGGCTGACTCTGCTCAGTCTTTGCTAGATGCGGTAGAAGCGCTGGCCGAACTCAATGACGAAGGCGCAATCGACATGCTGATTCG
>JBBQAC010000111.1:0-13682 GCA_038315915.1 Phormidesmidales cyanobacterium | reverse complement strand
ATGAATGGGGCTGCGGCAGATTTACTGCTTTAAGTCTGATTTCAGCGCCCTGATATTGATCTAAGATTTAGCCGTTCGTACGAGCGTTTTGCCTGATGGCGACTTTACATGGAAACTGGCTGCCTGACCTTCAGCGTTTTTTTGTATGGGGTGAAACCTGGCGAAAAGCAGAGGCTGTCGGTTGGCCTGATTTGACTGAGGGCGAATTGCCTGCCCTGGCTAAGCAGCCGTATCAGCTCGACCGGGCGTCGCTGGCAGAGTGCTTTCAAGCGAGTGAAGAGTTTGATCTGTCCTGGATGCAGTCGCAGGTGGCCGCGAAAGGTAAGACGAAGAGCAAGGCGAAGGCGCAGCAGACCTGGCAGTCGCGGGTAGTCGTTTTGCCTACTCAAGTCGAGTCGGGGTTGCTTCCGGCCCTTTCTTCAGAAACGCCTGAAGTGCTTTATCCCTGGCAGGTTTCGGGCAGTGTTTTAGAAGCGAATGTGGCAGTTAAGCTCCTCAGCTCCCTACCGTTGGGTCAGTCGGAGGCGAGTGCCTTCGTCGGGGCTGATTTGCGCTACTGGTCGCACCTGACGCGCTGGTGTTTGGACTTACTGGCGCGGGGGAAGTTTGTGCCGGTGGTGAGTGCGGATAAAGGAGGGGCGATCGCTTCCTGGCAACTCCTGCTCGACAGCGCCCTGGATCAAACCCGGCTGAAAGAATTTTGCGATCGCCTCCCCCTGATTTGCCGTAGCTATCCTGCGCCCCTGCCCAAAAAAGCCTCCCTCCTACGGACTGACCTACCCGGCTTAGCAGAACCATTAGTACGCAACTTCTTAGAAACGCTGGTCGATGCTCAGGTACGCAGTGTCGCCCAGGCCAACGAGCTGCCCGCTAATTCGCCATTGAGTAAAGACCTGCCGCTGCAAGAGTGGATTGATGCCCTTGGCCAGCCTAACCCTCACTTTGAAAGCACACCTGTCGGCGTCGTGCGCCTCAACGATGCGATCAATACCTGGACATCGCCGCTGCAAAACCTGGCCGATACGACCACCGGCTTTCGCACCTGTTTTACCCTGACGCCGCCGCCTGCTGGAACGCTCAACTGGACGCTTGACTACGGTTTGCAGGCCATTGACGACGGCGACTTCAGCATCAGCGCTGAGACCATTTGGCAGCATCCAACCGATGAACTGGTCTATCAAGATAGAACGATAGAAGCACCTCAGGAAACGCTTTTAGGCGGACTTGGTCGAGCTACAAGGCTGTATGAACCGATCAAAGAAACCCTGGCTGAGCAAAGCCCTAGCCGCTGCACACTAGACCCAATTGAGGCATACCAGTTTATAAAAGCGTCGGCTTGGCGGCTTCAGGACAGCGGCTTTGGCGTGATCCTGCCAGATAATCTGGTCGATCCGAGCAAGGTAGGTGCGAGCCGATTAGGTCTGCAAATCAGCGCCACCGCGCCGCCTAAGCAGCAGCGTTTGGGTCTGCAAAGCCTGCTGAATTTCAAATGGGATATTTCTGTCGGCGGGCAGGTTTTGACCCAGGCGGAGTTCAACGACCTGATCACGCAGGGCACGCCGCTGGTAGAAATCAACGGGCAGTGGATAGAGCTGCGGCCTCAGGATGTGCGAGCGGCCAAGGAGTTTTTTGACAAGCGCAAGGGCCAGACCAAGCTCTCGGTAGAAGAAGCGCTGCGCATTAGTACCGGCGACAATCAGCTGATCGATAAGCTGCCGGTGGTGAAATTCGACGCCTCGGGTAAGCTCGACGAGTTGATTACCACCATGACGACGGGCAATCAAAGCCTGGAGCCAATGTCAGAGCCAGACGGCTTTGAAGGGAAGCTCAGACCTTACCAGGCCAAGGGCGTTTCCTGGCTCTCCTTTTTAGAGCAGTGGGGCTTGGGCGCTTGCCTCGCTGACGATATGGGCCTGGGTAAAACCATTCAGCTCATCGCCTTTTTACTGTATCTCAAGCAGGAAAACGCTTTGGGCGGGCCGACTTTGCTGGTATGCCCTACTTCTGTCCTGTCGAACTGGCAGCGGGAGGTGAAAAAATTTGGCCCTGAGCTGAAGGTGTTGCTCTATCACGGCGACAAACGGCCTAAGGGTGCGGCTTTAGTGAAGGCGGCTGAAAAGCTCGATTTGATCATCACCAGCTATACGCTCGTGCAGCGCGATCTGAAAGATCTCAAAAAGGTCGAATGGCGCGGCATGGTACTCGACGAAGCGCAAAATATTAAGAACCCGTCGGCAAAGCAGTCGCTGGCGGTGCGCGAGGTTGAGAGTGAATTTCGGATTGCGCTGACGGGTACGCCTGTGGAAAATCGGCTCTCTGAGCTGTGGGCGATTATGGATTTCCTCAATCCGGGCTATCTCGGGCCACTGAATTTCTTTAAGCGCCGGTTTGCCACGCCGATTGAAAAGTATGGCGATGTTGATTCGCTGAAGACCTTGCGATCGCTCGTCCAACCCTTCATCCTCCGCCGTCTTAAAACCGACCGCACGATCATTCAAGACCTGCCCGACAAGCAGGAAATGACCGTCTTCTGCGGGCTCACCGCTGAGCAGGCCCGCCTGTACCAAAAGCTAGTGGATGAAACCCTCGGCGACATTGACGATGCCGAAGGGGTAAAGCGGCGCGGCATGATCCTGGCGCTGCTGGTGAAGCTCAAGCAAATTTGTAACCATCCGGCTCAGTTTCTCAAGCAGGACAGCCTGGGCAAGTATCGGCGCTCAGGGAAATTGCAGCGGCTTGATGAAATGTTGGAAGAAGTGATTGCGGAGGGCGATCGCGCGCTAATCTTCACCCAGTTCGCCGAATGGGGCAAACTCCTCAGCCGCCACTTAGAACACCGCCTCGGCACCCAAACCCAGTTCCTCTACGGCAGCACCTCCCAAGCCAAGCGCGAGGAAATGGTAGACCGTTTCCAGCTCGACCCCAACGGCCCCAAAATCTTCATCCTCTCGCTGAAAGCAGGTGGTGTCGGCCTCAACCTCACCCGCGCCAACCACGTCTTCCACTTCGACCGCTGGTGGAACCCCGCCGTAGAAAATCAGGCAACCGACCGCGCCTTCCGCATCGGCCAGACTAAGAATGTGCAGGTACACAAATTCGTCACTACCGGCACCTTAGAAGAACGTATCAACGACATGATCAACAGTAAAAAAGCGCTGGCTGAGCAGGTTGTGGGCGCTGGCGAACAGTGGCTGACCGAACTCGATACCGATCAGCTCCGCAATCTACTTCTACTGGATCGCGATGCCGTGATCGATGAAAGCTAACTACGTAACGACCTATTATTAGGCCGCAGGAAACTGTATTTTTACAGCCACTGCTATGTGAGAAATTATGCCAACAGTCCATAGGGAGAGAGGCTTTCAATTCTTCATCTATCCTAATGACCACCAGCCAGCTCATATTCATGTCTTCCATTCCGATGGAGAGATTAAAATAGACATATCTGGCAAAGAGCCCATTGCTCTCGTGGTCTATGGGTCAATCAACCAGAAAACGGTCAACAAGGCTTTAGATATCGCTGAAGATAATTTGCACAAACTTCAGACTGAATGGGAAAAATTCCATGGATCCATTAAATAAAGAGCAATTACGCACGATTCAAATTGAAAAGGCAATGGCAGCCGGGAAGGCTCATGCTGTTTCTCCGCTACTTGCTACAAGCGGCTATTTTGATCCTGAAAGCTGTAAAGTCGTGATAGAAATTGAGAGTGGCGCGGAATATCGGTTCCCGGCAAGGCTAGGTCAGGGGTTGGAGAATGCTTCAGAAGCTGAGCTTGCTAACATCGAGATTTCCCCATCAGGGTTGGGCATTCATTGGCCAGATATTGACGTAGGCTTCAGTATTCCTCATCTGCTAGAGGGAATCTATGGTACTCAGCAGTGGATGGACTCCCTCAAGGTAGGTAGTGATGGTCGCGCTACACAGTGATGTCGTCATATTATTCAGGACTGCGCAAAATTTTAAGTGAGTGGCGGCAGGCGTGAAAAACTTCGATGTCGTGTGTGAGTTTCATTGTGAACCTACCAAATGGAGATCACGCTTCTATTTCTATAAAGAGCCTAAGGGCTTGTAAATTAATAAGCTCATGACTCCGAAAGTCCGTAGCTGCTAAGCCTGACGGACTATAAGGCCAAACCATGAGGTTAATTTTTTACAGCTCCTAAGCTGCAAAGCTACATTCTTTTGTTGGCCGTCACTCTAAAATATCAGTACAGACGCTCACCTTAAAAGGGGTAGATATAGCTATCTATATCGGCACTACTGCAACTGGATGGCTCGATATGAATTTACTGACATCTTCGATTAGCTCCCAAACTTCCTCTTTGGAAGCAGGTTGTGCGACTGCGTGACTGCAACGATTGCGGATGTCCCCCATCACCTGAATTCGACGATGCTGTGTTTGATCGTAAATCTGGGCAGATTTTAGTGTTTCACTTAGAGGGTTAATCGTTTTACCTTGCGGTTTTAATGGAGGTGTTTGTATTTCACACAGGCTCCTTAAGTGCTGTTCAAGTGTCACGCCAGCCATTGCGCCAGCCGCAGGAAAGTAACCTGTTTTAAAGAGAATTTTTGATTCAAACAAAGAATCATTTGCTTCTTCCTCATTGGCAGGGCTGCTAAGAAGTTCTTGAACAATAGTTTTGAAACCAAACCATCGTGTTTTTGTGGCTTCGGTTCCTGCTGGGCGACGCGAAATTGCGGTACGCACCTGCGGATTAGTGGCAATATAAAACTTGTATGCCTCGCAGATGGATTTCGCTACGGGTTGAACTTTTGAAAGCGGGTGTCCTATAAGTGCAGATGACTGAATATCAAGGGCAGAGATAGAAAATTTCTTTTCCCATCTACCCTCGTTTTGCAATGTGTCCTCAGCGACAGAATATAGCCGTCCTGCATTTTCTCCAAATACAGCGTAAACGTTTTTCATAGTTTGCCGAAACATTGCTTCAAGCTCGGAAACTTGCTCCTTGTCTTTAGGAGCATATTTGTCCATATACTCATTGAGAAATCGCTTCAGATTTCCCGCATAATGATCGATTTTATGTGTGAATGAAAAAAAGCGTAGGATCATTTCACGTTCTTTAAACCGTGGTTCTGGATCGACATGACCCTTTATGCTTCGCCAACTATCATCTTTTTCTAGCTCAGCTAGCAAATTGCAGAACAGTCCTCGGTAAACGCAGTTCCTAATTTCTTGTTCGTTCAATGCCATTGCCCCACGATTTAATCGCTCGAAAATTTCGTAGCGTAAATCTTGGTTTGTGTCTGCGTCAATAACAATACTGCGAATAGGGGCATCAAGAATCTTGTCCTGTTCTTGCTCAGATAACTCTTGGAACAACTTGCCGTTAAGACTGCTTAGCTTTTGTAGCTTCTTCAGTTTAAACTTGTTTGTGACAAATTGGATCAACGTTGTTAAACGTTGTTGTCCATCAACTACTTCTATCTTACCTGTATCAAGACGAATAAAGTATAGAGGTGGAACGGGTATTTGTAGCAGCAGCGATTCTATTAAACGTGATGGTAACTCAGGCTTTTGATTCCATACATACTCGCGCTGATAATGAGGCTGAGGATTAATTTTCCCTCGTTCATGCTTTTCTCTCAGAGTTGAGATTGTCCAATCGTGAGTCTGACTGGCAACAGGACGAGCATCAGATTTATCAGCAACCTCCTCAACCTCTGGTTCAAGCTCTGCGTAATCCTGATTATTGTCAGCATCGTAATCGGTTGTCATATAGCTTGAATTGTTGAACTACTCTAGAGTTTCTAGCACTCTGGGACTAGAATTGCCAACCGGAGGGTCTAATATCGACAGATGTTGGCAAGGATACTCAGTATAGTGTGGACGGATTTGCTCAGCAACCTGCCTCGACGCCTTGTACTGCTTCATACAAGAGAGAACCGCCTAGTCAAAGAGTTTAACCTGCTCTGACTAAGATTACAGCTTGCCATTTTAGAGCGGCACAATAGCTTTGAGCGGCTACGTGACCAAGTGCGCTTACCCTCCACCCATACGATGTCCTAATGGTCAGAGCGCAGCTACCGCTGAGTAGATGATCGGTACTGTGTCAGTCGACCAGCAGGTTATCTGCTCATGCGCCAAACATGTCTAACTGCTCTTCTGGCTGCTCTCCGTGAGGCGATTCAATCGGTGCTTCGGGTGGCTGTTGAGAGAGCTTTTGTTCTCTTCCAGCGCCAGCGGCCTTTCCAATTTTCTTCTCCTGAGGTTGTCGCAAACCCACTGCAATCGTACTGTTTTGTTCTATTTGGCTCATCACCTGTCTGGCGCGGCTAATTACTGAAGGCGGCAGTCCCGCCAGGCGACCTGCCTCGATACCATAGGACTTGTCAGCCCCACCAGGCCGCACCTGATGTAAAAAGATGATCTGATCGGGCATCTCTTTGACCGTGACCTGATAATTTTCGACATTGGAGAGCAGGGAGGCTAGCTCATTGAGTTCGTGATAGTGGGTGGCGAAAATAGTGCGTGCGCCGATTTCGGTGGCCAAATGTTCGGCGACTGCCCAGGCAATCGAGAGGCCGTCAAAAGTGGCGGTGCCGCGACCGATTTCATCGAGCAGGACGAGCGATCGCGGCGTAGCATGATTGAGAATGTTAGCCGTTTCATTCATCTCCACCATGAAGGTAGATTGGCCGGTAGCGAGATCGTCGACTGCACCAACGCGGGTGAAAATGCGATCGCACACCCCCAAAGTCGCCGCCTTACCCGGCACAAAGCTCCCAACCTGCGCCATTAGCTGAATCAGCCCCACTTGCCGCAAGTAACAGCTCTTACCACTGGCATTCGGCCCGGTGAGAATAATCAGATCAGGTGTCAGCCGCTCAGTGTCATCCTTGAAGTCGTCGGTAACGCTGCCCAATCCGGTGTCATTCGGGACGAAAAAGCCCGCTGGCAGCGACTGCTCTACCACCGGATGGCGACCATCTTCAATAAATACTGGCCGACCTGAAACCATTTGCGGGCGGTAATAGCCCTGGTAAATGGCCACTTCAGCGAGCGCTGCCAGGACATCGGCGGCGGCGACGGCTGAGGCGACCTGACGGATCAGGTTCACCTGCTGAGCGACCTGTTCACGCAGATGGATGAACAGGCTATATTCCAGATCGTGAATTTCGGTATTGGTGACAAACAGGCGGGCCTCGCACTCTTTGAGTTCGGGGGTGATGTAGCGCTCTTCGTTGGTCAGGGTTTGCTTGCGAATGTAGTCGTCTGGAGCCTGGGCGGACTTGCTGCGCGAAACGCTGATGTAGTAGCCAAACGCCTTTGTGTAGCCCACTTTGAGAGTGGAGATGCCGCTGCGGGTGCGCTCGGTAGTCTCTAAGCTGGCGATCCACTGCTGGTCGGCGCTGACCTGCTGCCGAAGCCGGTCGAGATGAGGATTCACACCGTCTCTGATCAGGTTGCCTTCGGTAAGGTACAGCGGCGGGCTTTCGACTAAGTGTGATCGCAACACCCCCCCCAATTCCACCAGCTCAGGCGGCACAAACTGAAGCTTCACCAGATACGGAGAACTCGCATGGCCCATCAGCGCCGCTAAGTCGGGCAGCTTGGCAAAGGAATCAGCGATCGCCACCAAATCTCGACCGTTAGCGGTGCCCGATCCAGCCCGGCCCGCCAGCCGCTCCAAGTCATAAATTTGCTTGAGCAACTGCTGCAACTGCTGTCGTAAGCTGCCGTTAGTTACCAGTTCTTCGACAGTATCTTGTCGGGCTTGAATGCCGGGTAAGCTCAGCAATGGCTGCAACAGCCAGCGACGCAAAGCCCGCCCGCCCATCGGCGTAACAGTCTTGTCGAGCGCCCACAGCAGCGATCCGTGGAAAATGCCGTCGCGACAGGTCTGCGTAATTTCTAAATTGCGACGGGTTTGATAGTCGATCACCAGATACTCGGTGATGGCGTAAGTCGAGAGGTTTTGCAGCGGGGCGATCGCGCTTTTTTGCGTATCTTCCAGGTATTCCAGCAGACCGCCTGCCGCCCGAGTCGCTAAGGGCAGGTGAGCGCAGCCGAAGCCTTCGAGCGATCGCACCCGAAAACTCTCCAACAGCCGCTGCTGAGCTTCCGCCTTAGTAAAGGGCATCTGCGAGCGAAAGGTATAGCAAAACTGAGCGGGCAAGCAGTCCGGCAACCGCTCAGACTTTTCACCCGGTCTCAGCAACGCCCCCAAATCCGGCGCATTCGTCGGCACCAGCACTTCCGCTGGCTGTAGCCGCATCAGTTCCTGGGCCAGCTCATCTAAATCTGCCGATTGGGTGGCGAGAAATTCCCCGGTCGAAACATCGGCGTAGGCCAGTCCCCAGTGCTCTCCCGCAATCACCACCGCCGCCAAAAAGTTGTTGCGTCGGGCGGTGAGCATCCCTTCTTCGATCACCGTACCGGGCGTAATGATGCGGGTAACTTCGCGCTTGACCAGTCCCACTGCCTGTGATGGATCTTCCACCTGATCGCAGATTGCCACCGCATAGCCTTTTTCCACTAGCTGAGTACAGTAGCGCTCCAGCGCATGGTGCGGAATGCCTGACAGCGGTACCCGGCCAATGGCTTTGCCCGCATCTTTACTGGTGAGCACCAGCTCTAGTTCGCGGGCAATAGTGATCGCGTCCTGGAAAAAGGTTTCAAAAAAATCGCCCACCCGGTACATCAGCAGGGCGTAAGGGTGCTGGTCTTTGACCTCAGCATAGTGACGCATCATTGGCGTCATCTCTTCCCGGCTGACCTCGCGATAATCGGCGTAGCGCACGGTATGCTTAGCTAGCCGTTCGGGTACACCGTAATTCTTTAGTGGGTTATTTTGCTGGGCAGAGGGCAGCTCCGCAGCTTTGGCGGTAGGCTTGGAGGCAGTCATAAACGCGGGTGATAATGGCAATTCTCATATTTTAAGCGTTTATGGAGGGGCTGAAGTAAAGCGCCAGTCGCCTGTTTTGAGCCAGCTTGGAGGGAACATCACTCATGCTTATTAACCACCGATATCGGGTCATCAGTACGCTAGGCGAGGGCGGATTTGGCCATGCCTACCTGGCAGAAGATACTCAGATGCCTTCCCGGCGGCGGTGTGTGCTCAAGCAGCTCAAGCCGGTCACCACCAGCCCTGATGTGTATCAGGTGGTGAAGGAACGGTTTCAGCGTGAGGCCGCGATTTTAGAAAAGCTGGGCGAAGACCACAAGCAAATTCCTCGGCTACACGCCTACTTCAGCGAAGATCAGCAGTTTTACCTCGTGCAGGAGTGGATTGAAGGTAAAACGCTGGAGGAAATCGTCTCTACTCAGGGCGTTTTGAGCGAAGCCGTGGTGAAGTCGATTTTGCTGGCGCTGCTGCCTGCGCTTGACTTCATTCATGCGCAAGGGATTATCCACCGCGACCTGAAGCCAGACAATATTATGCTGCGGGCCGGGCAGGTAGGTCAGGAGCCGCAGCCGGTGCTGATTGATTTTGGCGCGGTGCGAGAGACGATGGGTACGGTGTTTAACAGTCGTCAGCATCCGACCAGCTCGATTGTGATTGGCACACCGGGCTATATGGCTTCTGAGCAGGCAGCGGGGCGACCGCTACCCTCCAGTGATTTATACAGTTTGGGGCTGACGGCGATTTATTTGCTGACGGGCCGCACGCCGCAATCGCTGGAATCAGATCCTCAGACGGGGGAAATTCTCTGGCGGCAGGTGGCCGGACAGGTGAGCTTGGGGCTGGTGGAGGTGCTCGATAAAGCGGTGCGATCGCATCCCCGCGATCGCTACAGCAGCGCCAGCCAAATGCTCTCCGCCCTCTCTGCCCTTCCCAGCACGGCACTCACCCCAAGCCAAATGCTGCTCATTCCAGCTCACCAACCTGCCACTCATTTATCGGCTTTTCCAGCGGGCGCAGCTCCGGCCTTCGAAGCCAGCACATTTAAAACGGTAGTGGCAGCGCCTGCGGCTCAGTCCCCTTCTTCTCACGACGTGCCTACCTCGCAAACTTTTCAGACTTCTGCGCGATCGCCCAACCACAGCCCTGCCGACACAGTCGTGAGCGGGGTGAACACCCGCTCACCTGCCCGTTTTTCTCCCTGGATGATTGGGCTGGTGGCGGTGGCGATTGGGGCTGCGACGGTCGGTGGTGGTCTGCTGCTGCGGCAATCCACCGATGAAACGGTGCAGCCAGCGGCGTCTCAGCGCCCTGTGACGGATGGAGAGACAGAAAACGATGATTCGGAAAGCGATGCCAACTCGCTCGAAGCGCAATCGCCCGAGCCAGAAGAGTCGCTTTCCGAATCGTCCAACGCTGACGGCACAGGACAGACAGCACCGTCAGCGCCCTCATCCGGCGGTGGGCAGCAGGTGACGCTGCGCAGCTCTAAGGGGAGCCAGATCGGTCTGTATGCGAGTCCTTCGTTTGCGGCGAAATCGCCGGGTGCGGTGACGAATGGCGATCGCGTCACTATTTTGCAGCAGTCTACAGGCGACGATGGCAACGGCTGGTATCTGGTGCGTTCGGCCTCGGGAGCCGAAGGCTGGGTGTCTCAGGCTTACGCCGATAGCGGCAGTATTGGCAGTGGTGACAGCAATGAGAGCGCGCCGCCACCCGCTGCGCCTTCACCAGAACCGCCGCCACCGCCAGCCAAACCGTCTCAGTCGCCTCAGCTCGTCGGTGGCGCTGCCGGTAGTCAGGTCGATGTGTACTCCTCGCCTTCGTATTCTGCGCGATCGCCGCACTACGGGCTGGTGGGCGATCGCGTCACCGTACTAAACAGCGCTCAGGGCGACGATGGCCGTACTTGGCTGCAAATTCAATTTCAGTCGGGAGCGGTCGGCTGGGTAAGTTCAGATTTCGTGCAAACGCCGTGACAACATTCGACGACACCAGACAATCCTCGCTGACTTGTTTACGATACAGGTAGCTAGTCGAGTATTTGTCCGTGGTCAGACCTGAGCGGTTGGCTGCGGGGGGCCAGCGTGATCGCATCATTACGGAGTCATAACATGAGGGATACGGCTTTGGGTAGCTTCGGCGAAGCAGGGCCAGAACTGAGTCTGGTTGTGCTGTTAGGCGTGATTGTGCTGTTGAGCGTGGGGGTAAGCGTGATCGCCTTTCGTGTCGCCCCAGGGTTGTTTCGGACGATGTTCGAGCGCTTGGAATGGTCACAGGCAATCTATACAGAGGTGATCGAACCGTATCAGAACCTGCTGGGGATCACCGTCGGCTTAACCACCGTCGATTTGCTGGTATCGAGCTTACTGCCCGCATCAAACTCGCTGATCGATCTGCCGCTGAGCCTGCTTGTGGCAGGGCTCGTCATCCGGCTGCTCTTTAACCTGTCGAAGCTGTTTTTTGATGCGTATCTGCTCAATGCCGCTGTTCGAGAAGGCAGAAAGGTCAACAGCGAGATTTTGATTTTGGGCAAAGTTGTCACCATCGGTGGTGGCATTATTATCGTCATCATTGCGTTTGGCCAAACGCACCAAATCAACGTCGTGGGTCTGGTTGCGAGCTTAGGCGTCGGCGGACTCGCGATCGCGTTTGCCGCTCAAAAGACGTTGGAGCAAATTCTTGGCAGCATTGTCATATACATCGACCGTCCGTTTGTGATTGATGACTATATCGGCCTCCCGGACGGCACCTTTGGCCAGGTGGAGTCGATTGGCCTGCGCTCGACTAAAATTCGCACCTCGGGGAAAGGGACGCTGGTGGTTGCCCCTAACAATATGCTCACGCAGATCGCCATTGAAAACTTCACAGGGGCCAAAAAGGTGATGTCGATTATCTACCTGCGGTTTTACAGGGAGATTGCCAGCGACGAAAAAGCGCTGATCAGGCAGGTAATTTTAGAGAGTACGCAAGGCATTTTTGGCATTGATTCACGCAGTACCGACATCACCTTTGTAGAACCTGACACACCCGTAGAAGATAACTCTGGAACGCGGGCTCAAGTGACCTTCTTTATCCTGGGGTCGGGGGAAGTCTCGATGGAGCTGCGCAGTCAGCTTTTGGACATTGCCAGCCGCAATGTGGCGCAAAGGCTCAAAGAATTTGGCCTAACTTTCGATATTGAAGCGCAAAGAATTAATGTGGCTTCTCCGATCACCATTTAAGTAAAAGCATAGCTTTAACCACAGATCGGATTCATGCTCTGGTTAAAGCTGCCTTCAAAAACTGTTCGACTTAGAGCTTATTGAACCCATTTATGGATACTTTTATTCCAACATTGCGAGAGGTTTTTCAGTTTGACCAGGAAGCCCAACTGTCCTTAATTCGACTGGGGCTTCAGCTCGGACTGTTTTTAATTTTTGTGCTGTTGTCGATTCTCATCGGTCGCTATACGCCTGCGCTGGTGAGGCTGACGCTGCGGCGGGTTGCCTCAGATCGGGTCTCCGACATTTACGTTAATTTTGTCAAGCCCATTGAGCCGCTGTTTCGGACGACAGGCACCCTGATTTTAATCTCGCTCAGTTTGAGTTTTCTGCAAGAGTATGAGGGAATTTATAGTTTTCTCGGATTCTTTATCACGCTGGCGATGGTGGTCAGCGTAGCCTGGTTGGCATCGCGGCTATTCCGGCAGTTTGTGCGCATTTACGGGATTGATCTGGTGCGCCGGTTCAACCTGGAAGTCGATGAAATGCTGCTGGTGGTCGAAACGCTGATGAATGTAGCGATTGGCATTGTCGCAGTCGTTGCCTTTGCGCAAAATCAGGGTGTGAGCCTGGTAGGGCTGATTGCGGGGGTTGGGATTGGGGGTGCGGCGATCGCCTTCGCCGCCCAAAAAACATTAGAACAACTTTTAGGTACAGTGGTGCTTTACCTGGATCGGCCCTTCGTGCCGGGTGACCACATTCGCGTCGCGCTCAATCCTCATGCCGACGATGTGTATGGCCGAATTGAGTCGATTGGGCTGCGCTCTACCAAGCTGCGCACGGCGGCGAAAAGTACGCTGGTGATTGTGCCTAATTCCATTATGGCGAATATAGATGTTGAGAACATTACTCGGGGTAAAAAGGTAATGGTGCTGCTATATCTTGACTTTGTGCGCAAACTACAAGAGAGAGAATACGCGCTGGTAGAACAGGTGGTGAAAGCGAGCACCAATTCGCTGTTTGGCATTGACCCAGGCAGTACAAAAATTGGCTTGTTCGAGCTGGAGGGTCGTCCCGGTACGCGGGCTCGGGTCACGTTCTTTATTTTGGGATCAAGTGAGAATTCGATTCAGCTACGGAAGCGCCTGTTGGAGCTGGCAAACGACACCATCTCCAAAGAGCTATTGACGTACAACATTCAGTTCTCAATCGAAGACCCAACTATCCACGTCGATTCTCCTGTGACAATTTAGGAGCAAAAATACTCAAAAATACAGCGAGAATGGTGTTGTGTTAAAGCGGTAGATATTGAACTTGGTTCAAAGTGTCTTCTAGGGTACTTGCTTTTGAAATGATCTCCAACTCCCTGACGCAATCACCAATGCCAATACCTTGAGGATGGGAGTAAACGACGCCTGGAAAGGCTATGCCCTCTTTTTGCCTTTGATGAGCAAGCGCTAATAAATCGTCATCTCTAGAAAATAAGACTCTTTGAAGTTCGGTGGCTCGCTCTAATACTTGTGGGTCAAGGATTCCGGTTCGTTTATCTTCTTGTACGGTAAGGACATCAATATCGCGTAGTCGCAAGCCGACTGTAATTTGGCGAGGAAC
>JBBQAC010000230.1:0-7293 GCA_038315915.1 Phormidesmidales cyanobacterium | reverse complement strand
AAATTTTGGGGATAATGGATTGAAGTTAGTCATGTGTGAACCTCGTTTCTGTGTTAGCTGTCTGTAGATCTTTCTCAGTGGGTGCGCCCTGTTGAAACCGCTTGAGCAAACTGCTTTAGTCAGCCTGCGGATCAACAAATTCAAAGGAATTCATCGGTTAAATGTGGCGCAAAAGTGTGAATATCTAGGGACTAAAAACGGGCTGTTGCTCTCCGTTTCTGATATATAAATCTTAAGAAATCTGCTATAAATCAGCAAAGCATGACATCAATAGTCGCTATGCAAAAGATAGATGCGATGCCTGTAGAGATTGCCGTAGAAATTGCTGAAGAGGTGGCCGGAATGAATGCACTCTCTATGCTTTTTAAGCTCGTCAAGCCACTTTCATTTCATGCTCTTGAAGGCGGCATTTTGGCTATCATAACAACAGTTTGAGGGCTCAGGAGATAACCCATGGATATCTCAAAAGACTGGGCGAATTCTAATCATTTGATGCGGTCTGTTAAGATCGCTCAACTACAGTGAAAACCATGGCTGGAAAACCCGCAAAAAAACTCAGCGACAAAGTCAAGCTGTCCCAGCTCAGGGCACTGATGATGGTGGCGGCGACCGGTAGCTTCAGCGAGGCAGCCCTACAGCTAAATGTCAGTCAGTCGACGGTTAGCCACAGCATTGCAGCGCTCGAAGAGGCGCTGGGCGTAGTGCTGATTCATCGGGGCAGGCAGCGGGCTTCGCTGACGCCTGTGGGCGATCGCATCTTCACCCAAGCCCAAAAAGTGCTCGACCTGGTTGATGAGATGGGCCGTGAAGCCACCCGAGCGAGAGGAGTAGAAGGCGGTCTGGTGCGGATTGCCGCTTTTCGCAGCCTCGCCAGTGAAATTCTGCCAGAAGCGATCGCCGTTCTCCACCAGCAGCATCCCTCCGTACAAATTTCGATCACCGAATTTGACGGCATCCGCGCGCTCACCCAATCCCTATTGGAAGGCCAGTGCGACCTGGCCGTTGCCGACCTGCTCGAAGGCGAGGACTTTGAATCTTTTTTCATCATGGAAGATCCCTTTATTGCCCTGCTGCCGCCCGGCGATCGTCAAACCTGTAGCGCCACCCAGCTCACCTGGGATGACCTGCGCAAACAGCCGCTAATCACCTCGTCGAGTGACTGCTGCCGTATTGTCTTTTCATTTTTACAGCAGGTCGAGCCGCCAATAGAAATTGACTATCTGATCGCCAATGACTCTACTGCTGTTAGCATGACCCGCCAAGGCTTGGGGATTAGCATTTTGC
Organism: Phormidesmidales cyanobacterium; assembly: GCA_038315915.1. Taxonomy (GTDB): domain Bacteria; phylum Cyanobacteriota; class Cyanobacteriia; order Phormidesmidales; family Phormidesmidaceae; genus Phormidesmis. Next base: position 6,009 of record JBBQAC010000230.1, on the reverse strand, counting down.
CCAGGCTGGCTGCCCAGCCCATTCCCAAAGAAGTGCGAATTGCTCAGCTGCCCTTCAGCATCGCTCGTCCGTTGGGGATTAGCTGGCCCAAAGAGTCGCTGCTCAGTCCGGCTGCCTACACCTTTTTAGATATTTTCAAAGACCTGTACGGCACATCCCCCCATGGCTTAGCGCGGACAGTCAGCCGCGCTGAAGAAAATTTGATCAAAGCCGTTCAATCGAGCCGATGAGAAAGCTGCTGTTTTTGCTGCCGGGTACCACCCCATCGTTTTTTGCCGGTGGGCTCACCGCCGAACTCAACACACTTAAGCTCGCCCAGCAGATCTGCGAGGCCGAAGTGGTAACCTACCGCCAACGGGAACCCAATACCCTCTTTTTAGACGATCTGCTGACAGACGCCCGCTATCGAGACTGCATCTTCGTCGTCAGTTGGGGATTTGACGTGCCTAAGCTGCTCCAAAGGCTGGGCGATCGCCCCACCCTATACCACGCTCACAGCAGTGGCTACGGCTTTCGCCTGCCGCCGCGAGTGCCGATCATCACCGTCAGCCGCAACACCATGAGCTACTGGGGCGAAAAAGCCCTGGGCTCCCTGATTTACCACCTGCCCAACGAAATTTCACCGGCCTTTCAAAACCGGCAAAGCGATCGCGATATCGACGTACTGGTACAGACGAGAAAATCATCTGAATATCTTTTACAGCAGCTCGTACCGGCCCTACAGCCGCACTGCAAGGTCGTTCTGTTAGAGAGCTATGTCGAAGACATTGTCGGCCTGTTCAACCGCGCTAAAGTGTATCTGTACGACTCCGCCGAGTACTGGGGACGTTACCGGCTGACTGAAGGCTTCGGCCTGCCGCCGATGGAAGCGTTGGCCTGCGGGTGCCAGGTTTTTTCCAGCGTCAACCACGCCCTGGCTGACTACCTTGATCCCGGCTTTAACTGCCAGAAAATTTCGGCTTACGCGACTGGCTACGATGCCGAGCGGATTCTGCAATCTGTGAGAGACTGGCCTGCGGGTACTCAGCTTCCGCCAGAGTTTTTTGCCCCTTATCGTACCGAGCAATTGATTCCTCGCCTGCGCACTATTCTGCAAGAGATCAATCTTTTCTTCGACTATCAGACCCAGCATTCGTTTATGCCCAGCGATATTCCTCAGCTTACGCGTCGCCGCATTACCTACCTCACGCTCAAGCGAGCAATGGCTAAGCTTAAGAGCCGGTACTTGAAATTTTGACAGACCGTTGCCGAATTTCGGTCAATCTTTAAAGATAGCGATTGATCCCAATGCAGTGCCGGTCTGCCGCGTCAGAATTTATCAACTCAAATCCGGTTTTCTGAGATTCCATCAAAAAATGTTGGGAATAATCAGACTACGTTTTTCCTCTAGCTGTGAGCATGGCCACTTTTTTCTCTCCTAACTTTGCGGTCACCGAGCGCTTGAGCGATCGCTACGAAATTTTACAGCCGATTGGCCAACCGTTTGGTTGCCAGCAGGTATTGGCCAAAGACACGCAGCAGCAGCGCTCTGTGGTGATCAAGTCGCTAGCGCTAGCAGAAACCACACCCGCCGAAGACATTCGCTGCTTTGAGCGGGAAATCCAACTGCTGAAATTGCTAGACCATCCCACCATCCCGCGCTATATCGACTCTTTTACGCTCGATACGCCCCAGGGAAGAGGAATGGTTTTGGTGCAGTCTCATCGAGGTAGCCGCACCCTGACGATGTCCGAGACCGACGCGGCGCTGCCTGATCACAGTGAGGCCGATCTGAGAGAAATTGCCAAGCAGCTTTTGCAAGGGCTGGTTTACCTCCACAGCAAGGGGCTGGTTCACCGCGATATCAAACCCGGTAATATTGCCATCGTGCGCTACGGCAGCGAACTTAGCCAGGTATCCTGGCTAAATTTTGGCACCGTTCAGTACGTTCAGGCGCAGCGCCAGGATGCGCTAGTCGGCACCTATGGCTATATGCCGCCCGAGCAGGTCGGCGGGCAAGCTACCTTCGCCTCAGATCTGTACAGTTTGGGCGCTACGCTGATTTACCTGGCAGTGGGCCGACATTTGGGCAATTTACCAAAACACGGCTCACAGGCTCAGTTTGCCTGCCCGACCACTCAGCTCAGCGCCAGCTTTCAGCAGTGGCTGAACTGGCTGATAGAGCCCTACGTCGGCGATCGCCCTGCCTCAGCCAAACAGGCTCTGGGCGCTTTAAACCATCTCCCCCTGGTGATGCTCAAGCGACGACTTTTGCGGCCAACCAAAGCAAAAATGCTCCCTGTCCCCATTAGCATCAGCAGCCAGGATCGTTACCAGCCCTTTTTCACGCAGATTCAATCAATCCAAAAATCCCGCTCCCTGGAGCTGGTGATCCCGCCAGTGGGCTGGCGATCCGCTCAGGCGAAGCGATCTTTTGCGCCGCTGCTCATGGGCACCACCCTCCTGTCACTGGCCCTTTACCTGTTTACCCGGCTGAACTTCTCGCCGGGTACGCTGACGACGGTGCATGGGCTCGCCTCGCTCGCCGCCGCTAGCCTGGGTGCAATGGGTTGCCTCTATAGCGCTCGCTTTCTCAGAAGCGGTCTTTACCTGCTGTGGGTCGCTCTGCTGCGGCAGATCCAAATTCAGATAGAAGCCGATGTTTTGCTGATTGGCTACAAGTATTGGCTGCGATCGCCTGACTATGTGATCAACAGCCAGCGCGCCGATATATACAACATCAGCGCTTTACCTGATGGGGGAGCGCTGCGAATTTTGACCCATCGCAACCGCACTCGCACGCTCAGCGACGGCTACAAGCTAACCCTCAGCGACGGCGCACTTAGCCCTCGCGATATCCGCTGGCTCACCTCCTTGCTCAACGAGTGGCGACGTCCCTCGGCAGGTGCAGGCAGCTAAGCTGCCGCCGCCACAAGCTGCCCAACCAGCTCGGCAAAGCCCTGGCCCGCTTCAGCGCGAGTTAGATATCTGGGCCGATAGGCCAGCGTTGGTAAGTAGTCAGCCACATTGGCGACGCCCACTGACAGCGGAAAGCGGGCAGGGTCAAACAGGCTTTCGTCATTCGGACTGTCGCCGACGGTCACCACCTCTCTCATGGCGATTTGCGGAAATGCCTGCTGTAATACTTGAGTGAGTCCCGTGGCCTTATCCTGCTGCTCAATTTTGAGATGACATTGCACATTGCTGTAGGTAAAGCCCATCTGCTGCTGAGCGCAGGTAGCCTGCAAGTGGGCGATATCGGCTGCGCTCAGGCCGCCAATATCAAACGTCCAGTCGGTGAGACGGTACGGATTATCAACAGAGGGCTGCAAATGAGGATAGCGCCCTTTAAGAGACTCAAACAGCGCCCTCAGGCGATCGCGGTGATGGCTCAGCCGAGGAATATCCGGCAAAATCACCGGCTCAAGATCGCGCTTACTGATATAGAGACCCCCATTTTCAGCGATCGCCCCGACCACTGGCAGATAATTGACCAGCCCGCTCACCCAGCCCGCCGAGCGCCCGGTCACAATCATCACCTGAATACCCTGCAGACGTAGTTGCTCAAACGCCTGCAATAGCCCCGGCCCAAACTCACCATTCGTGGTGAGCGTCCCGTCCATATCCGTCGCCACCAACCGGATCTGCGAAAGGGACTCGCGGCTCATCTCTGGCGTCAGCACCTGTGGATTCACGCCTCTTCCTCGCCCCTAACCAGTCAAAACTTAACACTATCAAACCCTAATCGATTCGTTCGACTAGCTCATCTATACAGACAATTGGGCACTCTAAACGCGACCAAACCATCCGTATCAATCTCTTGCGAGTGACCCTTATGTCCACTGGCAATCTAACATCTTTCGGAGCGGCTCCTGCATTGTCCCAAACACCTTCTGTTTGGCTCGCTCAGTCTCAAGTCGAGCCATTGCCTGCCGCCCCTATCAATCTTTGGATGTACTCATCCGGCGGCCTGTTCACGATATTGGTGGGCCTGGGCGTTTTCTCCTATTTTCAAAATCGCAAGCTGCAAAAGCAGCTTAAGTTCGAGGGCTACAAAAATCAAGAGCTACAAAAGCGAGTCAAGCTGGCGATCAGCACCATTACCAAAATGGAGCGCAACCCCGATCTGATTCACTCGCGTGACTTCAACCTTGACTATCTGCGCATGAGAATGGCCGAAAAGCAATTCAACTTTGCCATTGTCAATCAGCTCAAAATCAAAGTCAAGCAGCGCATCAGCGAAGCCCTTAGACCTCAGCAGGCCAGTACAGGCACAGTCGGCATTGCCAGCAAGCCCAGGCCGATCAACCAGGTATTTGACGTTGAGTACGTCTCACCGACCGATGCAAAAGAGCGCAAGCGCGTCCTCTTTCGCATTCAAATTTGCCTGACCAAAGTACCTTCTCAAGCAACCTCTACCACCGTTGAAGAAGTGGTCAAGTGCATCAATACCTTTTTGAACCCGCCCGAGGAAGATGGCTTTTGGCAGCCTACACTCCAGGGCCGGATTGCCAATATGAAATGGGATCAAAAGGCTAAGCCAACGCCGCTGCTGCTACTAGAGCAAACTAACGAAGGCGTCAACGTCACCTTTAGAACCAAAACAGACAAGCGGCCCGCTTAGAATAACCGGACTACTTTAGCCAGTTCTTCAGCCGAGTTGCGACCTGAGGTCGGCGGAGCTTGCGCATGGCTTTGGTCTGAATCTGGCGTACCCGCTCGCGCGAGAGCTGAAAAATCCGACCGACTTCTTCGAGCGTATGGGTTTCGCCAGTAGTCAGGCCGTAGCGCAGGGCAATGATTTCCTTTTCGCGCTCGGTCAGCACTTCGGTGAGCACATCAGAAATTTCCTGACGCATCATCGACTCGCTGATCTGTGACTCCGGCGAGAGCGCATGGTTATCTTCCAATAGCTCCATCAGTTCGGTGTCTTCGCCTTTGCCGACCCGGTGGTTGAGCGAAAGAGACTTGCGCTGTACCTGTTGCAGTGCCCGGAGCTGATCAGGTGTCATGTCTAAGGCGGCGGCGACCTCGGATTCTGTCGGGGTGCGCTGCAGTTCCTTGCGGAGTTCACGGTGGGCCTTTTTCAGCTTGTTGAGCTTTTCGACAATGTGGATGGGCAGGCGAATCGTGCGGGCGTCATTGGCGATCGTGCGCGTGATCCCCTGGCGAATCCACCAGTAGGCGTAGGTCGAAAACTTATAGCCTTTGTCGGGATCAAACTTCTCAGCAGCCCGGTTTAGCCCCAACGCTCCTTCTTGAATCAGGTCGAGAAAAGGCACCCCCCGATTGAGATAGCGCTTGGCAATGGAGACGACCAGCCGGAGATTCGAGCGAATCATCCGACGCTTGGCCGCGCGGGCTTTTTGCAGTCTTTGCTTGAGCTGTTTCTCAGTGCAGCCGAACGACTCGGCGACTTCGACCAGGTGGGGCCGGCGGTTGAGGCTTTCGCTCAGTTGCTCAGAGCGCTCTTCTAGCTCCAGAATAATTCTCACCTGCCGGGCTAACTCAATTTCCTCGTCGGGCTTGAGCAGCGGGTAGCGGGCCATCTCCTTGAAGAAAGCACCGACAGCGTCATCGCTAGAAGATTTGCGATAGCTTGAAGCGGCTGCCTGATCAGAATATTGGGCGGAGTATTGCAAATCGTCTTCCGAGTCGTCTTCTGAGTCGCCTTCGAGCATGGCGGTAGCGCCCACCAACTCTTCTACCGAATCGTCTGCTGTCAGGTCGCTGTCGGCTGAACTGCTGTTGGCTGAATTGCTGCCTTCGGCCAGCGTGATCGCGTTGGCAAACTGGCCCATATAAGCAGTAGAAGAGCTGTCCAGACCGTCCTCCCAGCTCGATTCAGCAACCTCGGAAGCTGTGGTAGACGAACTCATTTTAGCCGGTGAACCCGCAGTCGCTGAACGATTAATCGCGGTCTCGTCAGTCTCGGGTGACCGTGCTAGGGCCTTTTTGCCGAGCGATATTGAAGCACTGCTTATGTCAGAATTGTAAGGGGCTGTCATATTTGGAATCAGGTTTACATCA
>JBBQAC010000156.1:0-10646 GCA_038315915.1 Phormidesmidales cyanobacterium | reverse complement strand
GTTCACCTAAGTTATCTGTGAGGACTACATCATGCGTCAGCCATCACGCCTACCGATTAAGCGTTTGCTCCTATCGGTCTCTTTACTGTCCGCAGTTGGATTCTGCACGCTGCCGGCAGCCGCCAATGCCCAGGATGAGCCAGAGGCCACGCCTCCCCCCACCACAATGCCAGCAGCGCCCCCCAGCGCTGTGCCTGAGCCGACACCTGCGCCCGAACCCGAGATGGAGGGTGAAGCAATAGAGGGTGAGAGCGCGGTCGAATCTGAAGGAGAAGATGAGCCTGTTGTCGAGACTGAGGTAGAGACCGAAGGGGTTGAGCCTGCTATAGAAGTTGAGCCTGCTGTAGAAACTGAAGCCACTGCCGAGACTGAAGTAGAGACCGCAACGCCAGCCTCCACTGTCCCCACCGCAACACCAGCTTCAACTACCAATTCCAATCCTAGAGCGCTCTGGTAAGCGGTTCTGATGTGTGGCCTCTGACGAGACCCTAGCTCTGTCACTTCGCCCGTTACAGCACTACTGTGACGGGCGTTCCAAGCCCGACAAGCTCGTAGAGTTCTCGGATATGTTCGTTGTACATGCGCACGCAGCCATGAGAAGCGGCCTGTCCGATAGAGGCACGGTTAGGGGTGCCGTGAAAGCCAATCACGTTTTCACCATCTGTCCAAAAGCCAATCCAGCGTTCGCCCAATGGACTATCAGGCCCCGGCGGTAGCACTTCATTAGTCCAGGGGCTGGTCCAGCCCGGATTTTCGATGGTTGAAAGCACTGTAAAATCACCCGTTGGCGTTTCCCAGCCCGCTTTGCCCACCGCTACCGGGTAGCTGGCTTCTAGCGTTTCACCCCGATAGACTTCTACCCGGCGCTGATTGAGCTTAAGCACCAGTCGCGTAGGGATTTCTTGGGGCGCAACTGGGGCGGCAGGCTCGGTGACCGGGGCAGATGGCGCTATGGGCTGGAAAAGGGCGGGCTTATCCAGCGGCGGCTTTGACTCCACCAAAAAGCTTTCTGTGAGCGGACGAGGCGCACTGGCATAGGCGACGACGGATTCAGCGGGGACGGTCTCAGCGGGGACGGTCTCAGCCGATTGAGCGATCGCCCGCTCACCCACCAGCCCACTCAGTAGTAGACCGCTACTCAAGCAAAGGGCCGCTCGGTAAAATCTTGTCTGGGGAGCAGTTCGTCGGTTCATTGCGATGACAGTTCTCAAAAGGCCAGGTTGAAAGGTCGTGGAAGTTGTTCAGGTCAAGCCTGCGCTATCGGTCATTCTATAGCGTAAGATGCCCACTCAGTCAGCGCGATAGACTAAAAAACGAACTGCACACCTCTCAAGCTATTCCATGACTTTCGAGCCAGGGCAATCCGATGCCCCTACGACTGATCCCGTTAGCAGCGCACTCAATCGACTTGACAGCGCCGCCAAAAAAGCCAAGGCCAAAGAATCTTTAGAGCTGGGCCAAACTACGTTTGAACGAGGGCGCTATAAGCAGGCGATCGCCCATTTCCAAACAGCCCTGGCCCTTTCCAACCCGATAGGCGCACGCGGCGGTGAGATTCAGATGTGGCTGGTGAATGCCTATGTCGCCGCTGGCGACAACGCTGCCGGACTGGCGCTGTGCCGCCAGCTCATTCGCCATCCTGACCTGGAAACCCAGCGCCAGAGCAAACGCCTGCTCTACATTCTAGAAGCGCCCGAACTAGAGATGAAACCTGAATGGATTACCCAAATTCCCGACCTGTCGGACTTGGAAGACGACGCCGGTCGCCGCTACGCCCAAACCCCCAAACGCCCGCGCCGTAAAAAAACCAAGCCTGAGCCAGAACCTTTAGATCTTGCCCAGGTCGATACCGCCGACAATCAGTTTATTTGGATTGCCCTGATCGGGATTATCCTCACGCTGGGAGGATTGATTTGGTTCAGCTAACGCCCCCAGTCAGAGCGGTTCGCCGCCGCTGGCTGACGCTACTGGCTTGTTTACTGCTCTGCCCGCTGCTAGGCGGCTGCGTAGACTATGACCTGGGCATTCGCTTCGATAGCCAAACCCAGGGCAGTCTGAGCCAAACGCTCCATCTCAACGACCCGTTGCTAACGCTCAACGAGACGGGCGCTGACGAGCTATTTCAGCAGTTTACGGTCAGCGCCAAAGCCCTTTCCGGCAAAGTGAGCAAACTGGACGAAAACACGCTGCAAATTGTTTTGCCTTTTCACAATGGGGCGCAGCTAGTCGAGCGATTCAACGCTTTTTATGGGGGGGATAAGGGCGGGGTTCACCTGCCGGGTTTGCCTGGGATTAGCGCTCGCCTGGGACTCCGGCAAAACAACTATATTTTCGCACTGCGCAATCATCTCACCTACGACTTACAGGTCGAACGGGCCGATCAGCCGGGGGATAGCACTCTGAGTGACATGAGCTGGCTGAATTTGGACTTTCACCTGACCACGCCCTGGGGCCTGACCGCCGCCGCTGGGCCTGTAGCGATCTCCGTGACAGACCATACCGTGACCTGGCATCTGGCCGCGAATCAGCCTCAGCATATTGAAGCGACCTTCTGGGTGCCCAGTCCAATTGGGATCGGGGCAGGAGCGATCGCCCTGATCTGCCTGCTGGGCTACTACATCAAATACCGGGGCACAGCAGTATGATGGTCTGAGTCTTGTACCCACTCGTCCCAATGGCCTTACAGCTACGCGTCTATGTTCCGCCCCATCCCTTGATCAAACACTGGTTGGGCGTTTTGCGTAGCGCCAGTACGCCTAGCGCAGTCTTTCGCAGCGCCATGACTGAGCTGGGCCGCTGGCTGGCCTACGAGGCCGTGCGCGACTGGCTCCCTACCGTAGAGATGACGATTGAAACGCCTTTGACGAGCTGCCTGGCGACCTTTGTTGACCCTGAGGTGCCGGTGGCGATCATCCCGATTTTACGCGCGGGCCTGGCGCTGGTCGAAGGCATTCAGAGCGCGGTGCCAACAGGTAGCACCTATCATATTGGGCTATCTCGCAATGAAGAAACGCTGGAGCCAAGCTGGTATCTCAACAAGCTGCCCGAGCGATTTGAGCCCAACACTCGCGTTATGATCAGTGAGCCGATGCTGGCGACCGGTGGCACCATTATGGCGACCATGGCCGAGCTGACGGCGCGAGGCGTTGATCCGGCGCTGGTGCGCATTATCTCGGTGGTAACCGCGCCCCCGGCGCTGCAAAAGCTCGCCGACGGCTATCCCAGTCTATCTGTCTATACGGCCATCATTGACGAGGGCTTAGATGAAAACGGATTTATCGTGCCGGGCCTGGGCGATGCGGGCGATCGCACCTTTGACACGTAGCCCTTTTGCCACTGGCCTCAACCTCAACACACTTGCAAGGAGAACCCAAAGGAGAATCCATGAGTCAGCATAATTTTGCCGGTGGTTTTGTTGCCGGTGCCTTCGTTGGCGGCATTATCGGCGGCGTTGTCGGTGTCTTAGCCAGCAATCGCCTGCGCCATCGCACCGCCCCTGACGACTTCAGTCAGCTTTCTGAAGAAGAGCGCCACCGCCTGGAAAACGCCACCACCGAAGAACGCATGGAAATCGCCCGGCGCGGACTGGAAGATAAAATTGCTCAGCTCAACCTGGCCATTGAAGATGTCAGGGTACAAATGGGCAACGTGCACAACGGTCATCCCCCCGCAGATTTTGCCGCCTCTAGCCCGCCCTACTCTACCGACCTAGAAAATTAAGCGATCCCCCCCATTTCCCACTCATCCTTCATCCTTTACTACTATGTACTACGCCCAAACGCCCCCCTATTTTCTCCTAGTGGCGGGGTTGTTGATTGCGATCGCCTCTGGCACTGCGTTCTCTGCAGTCCTTAAAGAATCTGTTGGGGAGTGGTACAAAAACCGCTCTACCCGATCTATTTCAAAGCTTCAAGGATTCGACTTACAGCTCCCTTTTATCGGTATTTGCCTGGGGAGCTGCGTGTTTTTGGCCTCTGGGATGAGCATCTTCGGATTTCCCGCGCTCATTTCCTATGGCATGGCGCTGCCGTTGGTTTTACTGAGTGCTGGACTGGTGTGGTATCAGCTCAAGAAAAACCTGGCCGCGCTAGAGAGCGGCAACACTCGCGCCTTCGAGCTAGACAGCTTCTAAAGGCTACTGATAGATCGGCGGCGATCGCAGCCCTTATGGAGTAGACGAGTGGCTTTCCATCTGGGCGAGCCGCTGCTGGGCGATGTTGGCCCACTGACTGTTGCCTTGAGTAATATAGGTCTGAATCGCTAGCTGAAGCTGATTTTTAGCCTCGTCGTAGCGCTGCAACGCTTCGAGAGCCACAGCCTGAGCGTAGTAGGCATGAGCAAAGCCCTGCGATCGCTCAATCACCTGCGTGAACTGGTCAATCGCCAGTTCTGATTCGCCTTTGCGGATTAACGTGATCCCCAGATTATAGCGAGCTTGTAAATAGGTGTTGTCCAGCGCGATCGCGTTTTCAAAAGCCGACTGGGCGAGATCGTACTGCGCTTGCTGTTGGTAGATGAGTCCGGCCTGGTAGTGAGGCTCGGGGGCCAAGGGGCTACCGGCGATCGCCCGATCAAAAGACTTTAACGCCGCCGCCGAATCGCCATTGCGCTGCTGCAAAAGCCCCACGTTGTAATGCGCCAGCCCCAAGTCAGGTTCGAGTTCGAGGGCGCGGTTCAGATAGGCTTGGGCCTGCTCCAAATTATCGCCTTCTAAAAGCGCAGCCCCCAAATTGACGTAGGCTAGCGCAAAGGTCGGTTCAGCCTGGGTCGCCTGCCAAAAAGACGTGGCCGCAGCCTGAAGCTGATTGTCCTGCCTGAGCGCTAGCCCCAAATTGTAGTGAGCAGCGGCGGACTCTGGCTCAAGGTCTACAGCCCTTTCAAAGGCGGCGATCGCTGCCGGAATATTGTTCTGACGAATCAGGGCGATGCCTTCTCGCAATGCCTGGTCACCCGGCGATTCAGCTTGAGCTAGCAGCGGCGGCGCTGCCCGATCTATTTTCTGGGCTTGAACAGCGCTAGCCGCATGAACAAGTGGGCCAACGTGAATTCCCATAGATGCAAATAAAACCAGACAGGACTGGTAGCGGGTGAGCCTTTTCATAGCAGCTAATTTTTCCAGTGCTATTCCTTATAATTATAGCCGAGGTGTGAGGCAGATCACATTGGCTCTCAGTATGTACTGAGCCTTACGAAACGACTGGCACAGCGGGCACGCCTGTGACGCTGGCCAAATCGTCAGGTAACAAATTGTGGTTAACCACTTCGCCATCGCGGAACCAAATTACCCGATTGGTCAGGCGGGCAACTTCAGGCTCGTGGGTAACCATGACGACGGTAATACCGCTGCGATTTAGCTCAGAGAAAATACTGATCACATCCTGGGTGGTTTGAGTGTCGAGGGCACCGGTCGGTTCGTCAGCCAGGATCAGTAGCGGACGGTTGACGATGGCGCGGGCGATCGCCACTCTTTGCTGCTGTCCGCCCGATAGCTGGTTAGGCCGGTTATTGAGCCGGTCGCTGAGGCTCACCTGGTCGAGTGCTTCAGCGGCTCGTTTTCTTCGCTCAGTCCCTGAAACGCCTGCATACATCATGGGCTGCTCTACATTTTCCAATGCGGTGAGATGGTTTAGCAGGTGAAACTGCTGGAAGACAAAGCCAATTTTGCGGTTGCGAATGTGGGCGAGTTCGTCTTCGAGCAGTTTGGCCACATCTTGCCCATCGAAAAAATACTCGCCGCTGGTGGGCTGATCGAGACAGCCCACCATATTCATCGCGGTGGATTTGCCAGAGCCCGACGGCCCCATGATGGCGCAGTATTCGCCCTGGTCAATAGTCATATTGACATTCCAGAGGGCGCGGACTTCGGTGTTGCCGCTGCCGTATAGCTTAGTGACTCGGTGGAATTGGATGAGGGGAGACATGGGAATGTAGGGATAATTAGGCGCTGCGGAGGGCAACGATAGGGTCTAACTTTGCTGCCTGACGCGCTGGAACCACGCCGAAGAAAAGGCCAATGCTGCCGGAGACGCCGACTGCGACAACGATTGCAGAGATGGAAACGCCTCCTTCAAAAGGGGAAAATGCCGCGATTAGAAAAATGCCGCTGGCCCCGAGGCCCGTGCCGACAACGCCGCCAATTGCAGAAAGAATAACGGCTTCGATTAGAAACTGACTGAGGATATCGCGTTGGGTGGCCCCGATCGCTTTGCGCAGGCCGATTTCCTGAGTGCGCTCACGGACAGAGACGAGCATGATGTTCATGATGCCAATGCCGCCGACGAATAGGGAGATAGAGGCGATCGCAGCCAGCATCAGCGTCAGTGCGCCAGTTACCGTGTTGGCAATGTCAAGCAGCGTATCCTGGCTTTGGATATAAAAGTCATCGCCATCGGTCACGCCGTGTCGCAGCCGCAGCAGGTTGGTAATTTGAAATTCGGCGGTTTCCATCGCTGCTTGGCTGTTGGCCGAAATTGAAATAAAGCCGACATCGACACCATAGGGAGAAGTTCGGCCCACAATTCGGCTAGCCAGGGTAGTAATCGGCACCATGACCGCATCATCGTAGTCGAGGCCAAGGTTAGACCCTTTCTTTTTTAGAATACCGACAATCTCAAAGGTGGTGCCTTTAACGCGAATTTGCTTGCCAAGCGGGCTTTCCGTTTCAAACAGGCGTTCGGCCAGGGTTGCGCCAATGACAGCAACCAGGCTGTTAGATCGCTGATCGAGATTGTTGAGAAAGCGGCCCTGCGCGACTTCAAAGCTGCGGACGGTGAGAAAGCCTTCGGTAGTGCCCACAATGCTGCTACTGGCGTTGCGGCTACCGTAGCTAATAATGCCCTGAGTGGTTTTTTCGGCGGCGACGGCGGCGACTGAGGGGACTTGGGTAGCGATCGCGTCAGCATCTGCCACCACCAGGTTACGCGGCACATCCAAGTCCCCGAGCTGACGAGCCTCCCGATTACCTGGCACAATAAACAACACGTTCGGCCCCAGGCTCTGCAACTGACCGTTGACGTACTTTTGTGCGCCCTCACCGATGCCAATCATGGCGATCACAGAGGCGTTGCCGATGATAATGCCGAGCATAGTCAGGCTGCTGCGTAGCTTGTTAGCGCTCAGCGTTTTGGTAGCCATTTTCAGGCTTTCGGTAAAATCCATAAGCGGGAGACCTACACAAGCAGTATGTCCATAGCGTAACGAATTCTCGATCTGTAGTGAGTCACAGCAGGGTTGAGTCGGTGCGGGTGGTACCTGCGGTGAGCCAGCCCTTTCGAGGTGCTTTCTTGTCCTCTTTAGTTTTGGCCGTGAGCTTTGGCGAATAAGCAAGCGGTAGAGACATACGGCTGCTGATACTGAGGCTTGGGAATGTTCTTCTTTATTGCCCGACAAGCTGATGCCGCTTCTTCACCAAAGCCATGGATTCCTACTGTGGCAGGGATGGCCTCATATCTTTAGCGATGACCCATTTTGAATAGAGTTTGTGGATTGTATAGTGATAGTCTGCATTAGTAAACCTGTACCTGTTGGCAATGCAACTCTTTTTAGGACTTCTGTTGGGAATGGCAATTGGCGGCATCATCGTATGGTGGGCGCTGAGTACTAAAATGCAGACGGTGCGGGAGAAAACCAAGAATGATTTGGTGGCGGATCGGGCCAGTATGGTCGAGCAACTGCGAGGAAAGGATGCGCGCATGGAGGAACTGCGGCAGGAAATAGGGGAGCGCGATCGCACTCTCACCACCTATCGAGATCGAATCACTCAATCAGAGACCCAAAGAGCCACCGCCGAAGCTCGTTTGCACGAAGTACAGCAGCAGGCCGCCGAAAAACTCTCTTTGATGACCGCTGCTCAACAACAGCTTTCAGAAACGTTTAAAGCACTCTCCTCAGAAGCGTTACAGGCGAACAACCAGTCTTTTTTAGCGCTCGCTCAGACTCAGCTTGGTGAATTTCAGACTGCCGCGAAAGGAGAGTTGGCTCTGAAGCAACAGGCCGTAGAAGCGGTGGTGCAACCTTTGCAATCTTCTCTAAGTAAGGTCGAGTCTTTTTTACAAACGATAGAAGGGCAACGGGTGTCAGCCTACGCGCAGCTCACCGAGCAGATTTCGGCGCTGGCCAGTTCTCAGGTGCAGTTACAGGCGGAGACGGCGAATTTGGCAAAGGCATTGCGATCGCCCACTGTGCGCGGTCGCTGGGGCGAAATTCAGCTCAAGCGCGTCGTTGAAATTGCAGGCATGAGCGAGCATTGCGACTTCACTCAGCAAGTCACCCAAGTCGAAGGATTACGCCCTGACATGCTGGTACAACTGCCCGGTGCAAGGCAAATTATTGTCGATGCTAAAGCCCCTTTATCTTCATATTTAGCCTCTTTAGAAGCCATCGACGAAACAGATCGGCTCAGCAAGCTACGCGACCATGCCAAACAGGTCAAACGTCACCTCGCTCAGCTCAGTCAAAAGGCTTACTGGGATCAGTTTCAGCCGACGCCAGAGTTTGTTGTGTTGTTTTTGCCGGGAGAAATCTTTTTCAGCGCGGCGCTAGAACAAGATCCTACCCTGATAGAAGCTGGGATAGCGCAGCGAGTAATTCTGGCAACGCCGACAACGCTGATTGCTTTACTCAAAGCAGTCTCCTACGGCTGGCAGCAGGAAAAAGTGACTGAGAACGCTCAGGAGATCAGCAACCTGGGCAAAGAGCTATACGACCGGGTGCGAACGTTCGCGCGACACATGCAGAAAATGCGCAAAGGGTTGGATTCGACGGTGGATCACTTCAACAAAGCGGTAGGCTCGTTAGAAGGGCGGGTGCTGGTGAGTGCGCGTAAGCTTCAGGAGTTGGGCGCAGGGAGCGGCGATGCGATTGAGGTCGTAGAGGGTGTGGAGAAATCGCCTCGCTATTTACAATCGATTACAACCGAAGATAATGAGTCCTAAGACTGGAGAATAGCCATAAACTGAAACGTAGATTTACCCAAGCCGAGGCTCTTTATTATGACCGCAGCCGTTTCCAAAGCATCTACAGTGCCCGCTTTCTGTGAGGGCATTCAGCACTTTGGTGAGCTGACCCCCGAATTTGAGAAGTATGGGCAAACAGCCGCGATCGCAGAAGGGAAAGAAGCGATCGCCTCCCCCACAGACTCGGCAGCGGTCTATCAAACCCTGCTAGCCGCCGATGCCCTCCGCTACCTCACACTGCGCACAACGGCGAGTAAGCAATCTGGACATCCCGGCGGCTTTGCCAGTATTGCCGACGCTATTGCCTCGCTGATCATGCTGGGCCACAAGAACCTGATTACCGAAGTCGGCCATCACGCCCCCGGCTTTTACAGCACGGTATTTATGGATACCTCGCTGGAGTCGATGGGGATTAAGACGGTGCAGGAATTGGGCGATCGCTTCCGCGAAACCCACGGCTTACTCGGTCATCTCTCCGGCCAAATTCCCGGCTTACTCAGTCCGGCAGGCCCGCTCGGTCAGGGTCAGCACTTTGCGATGGCCGCAGCTAAGCTTCACCCCGACCAGCTTTTCCCGGTGACGATTGGTGACGGCGGCTTGGGCGAACCCTACATCATGAGCAGCTTCGGCCATTTCAACACCATTTATCCCAACGTCACGAACTACCTGCCGATCCTGGTTTGGAATGGCTTCTCGCAGGAGCATCACAGCATTGTCTCCACCTACAGCAATGAGCAAATGGTTGCCTTCTGGAGTGGTAACGGCTTTGCTGAGGTGATTTTGGTCGATGCGAAGGACTACGCCGATACCGAGCAGTCGGCTCCGTATGTCGACAGCACCACTTTTTCGATGAAGCAGCGTTTGGCTTTCACCCAAGCCATTTTAGAGGCGACTGACAAAGCTGCCAAATCTGCTTTGGGCGGCACTCAAACTGTGCTGATCGTCAAGCAGCTCAAAGGCGCAGGCGTGCATAAGCGCGGGTCTCAGTCTCACAACCTCTATCCCGGTGACAGTCTTGAGAAGGACTATATCGTTGAGGCGCTAAAGGCGCGGGCGCTGCCGCCTGAGGGATGGGATTTGGTAAGGACGAATTTTGTGCGATCGCACGGTGGCCCCGGCGCACAAACGGCAGTCACCGAATCCGAACTCCCCCTAGCTGATTTAGGTTCACTCCCCCTAAACGAATTTGAAGTCGGCAGCGATAACAAACAAGTTGCGACTACAGCAATGGGCCTACTGGTAGCGCACGTAGGCAAGCAAGATCCAAACTTTGTTGTCACCAATGCAGACGGCAACGCTGCTTCGGGCATCAACAACATCAATCAGGCGCTCAAAATCATCCATCCCACCCAGGATGACACCTACTTCCAGGGGCCAAAAGGACAGGTTTATGAGCCGCTGAGTGAGGATGCCTGCGCGGGACTTGCGGCAGCTCAGGCGCTGATGGGGGCTCGTAGCCTGTGGTGTTCTTACGAGTCGTTTGCAATTAACGGTTTACCGATCTGGCAGACCACGACTCAGGCCATGGCTGAGCTACGTCGGCCTACGCCCTCTACTGTGTGTCTTTTTACCGCTGGGGCGCTGGAGCAGGGGCGCAACGGCTGGACGCATCAGCGACCCGAGATTGAGAACTACTTTGCGGCGATGATGCGTAACGGCAACATTTTTCCGCTGTTCCCGATTGATGCGAAC
>JBBQAC010000377.1:0-2832 GCA_038315915.1 Phormidesmidales cyanobacterium | reverse complement strand
TCATTAGCATCAAAGCTGACATAGAGAATAGGCCGCGCAAAGCTGAGACCAGGCGTTAGCTTGAGGGTTACCGTCGCTTCTTCCGGGCAAATGCTGACTACTTTGTCATGCACCAGGCTATGGTCAGGGTTGCCATCGCAGGCAGAAATTTGCTCAGCGCTGGCATCAAAGGCAATCATCGGCGCATTGTAAATGTGATTGCCTGCATTGGCAACGCGAACCAGCGGGCTGTAGTTGTTGTCACCAATAGATCCTGGCTCAGCGACCTGAGGCGGAAAGGCACTGGCTTCTCCTGCAACAACCCGGCGTTCAGGGCTGAAATCAACCGTGCCATTATCAAAGACAAGCGTGGCATCTGCCGCCAAAGTAGCGCTGCGCACCGCCCGGCCCACCGCAGCGTAGGTCAATTTGGTTGACCAGTTGAGCCCGAGGGCATCGGCGTTACCGCGATCATCAGTATCTGTCAGCACGTACCAGACCGTTCTCCCATCTCGCAGACGCCCCTCATAAAGCGGGAGTGTAATAGTGCCCGCTTCTACATCTACTTGCCCCGACTTGAGAAGTTGGTAAGGCCCAATCAATTCTCTCTGCACCTGAGAAGGGGCTGGCCCAAAATAGGTCAGCGGCACATCTGCGCCAATTGAAGCAGGCGCGGGCGCAGCGTCATTATCTGCTGCTTGGGCCAAAGCCGAAGGTGATAACCCCAGTAAAGCTGCTGCCATCAAAGCAAAGCTGCCCGAAAGAACGCGGATGCCATCGCAGTCAAGTTTAAATTTCACGCTAACTCACTCCTCAAATATTGTTTGAAACATACGTTAAACACACCCTCTAATCTGTAGTCACACCTGGAGGCGACTAAGCCACAATGGATGCCCCCCGTTGGCGCTCTATGCCGGTTTGAGCGGTAACTGAACGCTGAAGAGAGTGCCAGCGCTCTCAGAAGATTCAATCAGCAGCTTGCCGTTGTGAGCCTGGACAATTTTCTTGACAATGGCTAAGCCCAGCCCTGTTCCTTCCGATTTGGTGGAGTAAAAAGGCTGCGCCAGATGAGGAAGAACCTCTATCGGAATAGGCGGGCCACCATTGTGAACTGAGATAGTAACTTGTTGCAATGGGCCGTCTGCGACTAACCATCGGATAGTCTCTCCCGGTTCGACTGCCTCACAGGCATTGCGAATAAGGTTGATAAAGACTTGCTTGAGCTTATCCGAATCACCCAAAATCGTAGCGGGTAGCAACGATGGAACATACTCGATAAAACGATTTTGGGCTTGGGGCATTGATCGCAGCGACGCTAACACCGTCTGGATAAAATCATCCACGTCGATTTCAACAAGTCGTAAAACCTGCGGCTTTGAGTAGGATGAAATCTCCTGCAAAAGCTTGGTCAGTCGGTCGGCTTCCTCTCTGGCTAAAGTGAGTCGAGCTTTGGCAGGCTCTGATAAGTCGAGCCTTGCGAAATAGTCCAGCCCCATTTTAACGGTGGTCAGAGGGTTGCGAATTTCGTGGACAATCATACTGGCTAGTTCTCCAATCGCCGCTAGTCGCTCATGTTCAATAAGTGTGACCTGGGCTAAGCGTAGTTCGGTTGTTCGTTTATTAACTTCTCTTTCTAAAAGGTCGTTAAACTGCTGCTGCCGCTGATAAAGGCGGTAATTGTCGATTGCTGTGGCTGCTCGGCCTGCAAAAAGGGTGACGGTCGCAATTGTCTCCGAATCGTAAGCGCGGGGACGAGCGCTAAACGAACAAATGGTGCCAATGACTTCTCCTGATAGGGTTTGCACAGGAACGCCCAAATAGCAAACATAGCCTGCCATGCGGTGGGCTTCCTCTGGATGGTGCTTGACATCTTCAATCCAAAATGGCTGTCCGCTCTGAATGACGACTTCGGAAACACTAGCGTGAGCTGAAAATTCAGTTTCCGCATCTTTTAAATCTAAGCTGCTGGCAACGACCTGACCATTTCTGCCCTCACAAATGGTCACAATTGACCAATCCGAGTCGAGCAACCGACTGACGCCACCGATTACTTCTTGTAAATAGCTGCTGATGTCATGAGAGTGATAGCTCAGTGTTGTCAGCGCATCTAAGGCAAACTGCCATTGCTCAACTCTTGAGGTGTCCTGCCATTCTGTCATACTAAGCTTCTGCAAAGTCGTTGCAGAAAGATTATGATAAATAGATTTTTTTGTCCTTGATTCAAATCAAGTTAAGAATGTCTTGAGGTTCAGGCGATCGCCCCTTCCAGATTCAATATACGAAAGAATACTGAGATCGCCGCTCATTGTCACCCTTTGACGGAGCTGTCTTTACTCCTCCAAATTGTTTAATCTGACCTACTCAAAAGTCTGGGTGAGCGCCCCAACTTTTGAGTAGTTTTTTATCGGCATGGCTTGAATTTGGCGGGCCGAGGGCTGTTCGCTCAGCAAATGCTGATCTAAAATGTAGCGGCTGTATCACCTCTTTATCCTTTCAGCCTATACTTTTAGAGATCGTTCAGTCCTCGCAAGAATAGATGTAGATTGTGTCGAATTCTCTCTCCTCGCCAGATGACTCTATCGCTCAGCTTCAGGAACGGCTCGCGGCTCTGGAGTCGGAAAATGCGGCGCTACGATCGCTCGCCCAAAAATCCCCTTCAAATAGCGCTGCAACTCTACAGACGGAAATTTTAGACCTTAGAAAACAGCAGGCGCATCTCTACGAGCAGGCGCAAGGTGCTCGCTCGCGCATAGCCGAACTCGCCCAGGCCAACGAAGTCTTGCAGGCTTCCCTGCAAAAGCTAGCAGAAGAACCAGAGCTAGAAAGGTTTTTAGCGCATATTCTAAACGTCTG
>JBBQAC010000340.1:0-3761 GCA_038315915.1 Phormidesmidales cyanobacterium | reverse complement strand
TTGAGGATAAGGCCGGTGTCCAGTTCGCGGTGAAGAGTAATTTCGCCAGTGGGGTCAGGGAGCAGGGCGACGCTGCGGACGCCCTGAATGGCGGCGTTAAGTTTGACCGCATCGAGCTTGAGTCTGCCGTAGAGAGGTTTGGCGATATTGTCTGCGAGGGCCGCTTCGAGATCCTGCTGATTGGCGGCGGTGATGGCGCTGGCTGAGGCTTCTAGAGACTGGGCGACAGATTCGATAATGGCGTTTTTGGCGTCGCTGGAAAGCTGGGCCAGGGTGCGGGCGGCTTGCTGGGTTTGCTGGGCGATCGCCACCAATGGCAGCGCAGTTTGGTTGGCGGCATCTGCGATTGGCTGGCGACTGGTTTGAACGTTCATGATCCTGACGCAAAAAGGGAGATCTTCAGTCTACCAATAAAGCTTTGGTCAGTTGTTGAGCAATGCGATCGCCCGCCCCGCTCTCCCCCATCCGCTGCTTGCCGTTTTGATAAATAAGCTGAAGCCGGTCGGGATCGCGAATGGTTTTAGCGATCGCCCCCCCAATCTCATCAGCCTGACTCACCATTTGTACAGAAGGCCCGAGCATTTTTGCCTGAACGGTAGCAAACGCTGGGGTAAACTGCGGGCCGTTGCCTGGAAGCGTCACAGCGGGCTTGCCGAGGCCGACGAACTGTTCGGTGGCGGTGCCTGCGGTAGCGATCGCAATTTCACTCTGCTCAAGACAGTCTGCATAGGCATCGGTAATCAGCAGCAGCGTGATGTTCTGATGGGTGAAAGTGGGGTAGGAGCCAGAGTGGGATTTCCAGATGGAGAGGCTGGCCTGGAGTTTTTCAACAGAGAGGCTGGGAGCGATCGCAGCCAGTAAAATCAGCGGACGATTGGCAAAAGCCGCGCTCAGGCTGGGCACGGCTGCAAGCATATTTTCCCAGTTTTCGTAGGCTTCGGGTTGCCGGGAGCCGGGAAGCAAAGCGATTGTCAGCGGCGTTACCGGCTGCTGCTTGTGAGTGACATACAGCGCGGTGGCTCTAGCTTTATCTGGGCTGTTCAGGCCAGAACCTTCCAGTTTTTTGAGCAAAGACGACTGGATCTGTTGACTCATCGTTTGGCTGGCTGAGACTCGCAAATCTGTGAGCAAATCGGTCAGTTTGCCATTGGGACTGAGGCTGTCCATCATCGGGTTGCCCTCATAGCGGGCAGCAACGCCTAGCTGCTGTAACTGCTTCGCCGTTAGCGCATCCCGAACAAAGACCGCGCGGCAGCGATCGCTGCTCATCAGCCACCGCTCCCAGGGCAAATACACAGAGCCCGACCAGCCTTCTAACCTATCCCACAGCTTCGTCACAGGCAGTTTACCCTGCTCATCCCGCAGCCAGTACTCCGACTTGGCCGTGCCGACAAAGGCGTAGGGCAATCCGCTGAGATAGGCAAATAGCAAGGGCACAATGTCACCGACTGCGAGGATGGCGTCGCCGGTTTTGGCCCAGGTTTTGATGGTGGAGAGCTGCGATCGCGTCAAAGCCAGCAGCCCCTTTTGCACATCGCGGGCTAGCTGCTTCGGGTCGCGGTTGAGAAAGCCCCCCGAGGGCAATACCTGAGTTGGGCCAATGATCGGGATACCGGCAGTCTGGTAGGCGCGGCCCGTGCCAGCAATTGGCAGAGCCGCCAGGTGCAAGTTAGGATCGTTCGCCCGCAAAGGCGTGAGAATGCGCCGGGCGATTACATCCTCGCCGTGGCCATTACTAATGCACAGCAGTTTCATAGGAAGCTGATCCGAAGGATGACCGGGATAGACGTTAACGTTGTCAGAATATAGCAAACGCTCTCCCGCATGAACGAATGGTTACAACCCAGCAAGCCGCACTGGCACAAGCGCTCACCCCGCCCGACTTCAAAACGCTACGCGACTATCTCACTAATCAGGTCGCGCCTGCCGCCCATCGGTTAGATAACGAATCGGCGCTGCTATTTGAGGCGTTTGGGGCGTTGGGCGATCGCGGGCTGTTGGTACCTAAAAGTCCGGCAGCGCTGGGCGGATTAGGGCTAAATGCTCTTGGCTTTCAGACTTTTCAAAGCTTAGTAGCCCAGCATTCGGGAGCGCTGGCTTTTTTACAAACGCAGCATCAGAGCGCGGCCAGCTTTCTGCTCACCAGTGAAAACAAGGCGCTGCGTCAGGCGTATTTGCCCGCGATGGCCACCGGTAAAAAACGGCTCGGGGTTGGCTTTTCGCAGCTTCGCCGTGAGCCAGTGCCATTGACGGCGAAGCCGGTTACGGGTGGCTACCGGCTTCGCGGTGAGGTGCCCTGGGTAACTGGAGCAGGGCTATTTGATGAATTTGTCGGGGCGGCGGTACTGCCGACTGGCGAGGCGGTGTTCGGGCTGCTGCCGCTAGTAAGCATTGGCAATGCAGATGGGGGGATCACAGTCAGTGAGCCGATGTCTCTATTTGCAATGTCGGCGACTAACACAGTGCGCGTGCAGCTACAGGACTGGTTTTTGCCGGAGGCGCAGGTGGTAGGCTTGCGTCCGCCGGGCTGGATTGCGAAACGCGATCGCACCAACCCCCTAAGCCCGTTGGGTCTCATTTTCGGCTGTACGCAGGCAGGGATAGATAGCTTGCAAGCATCGCTAGCGCGGCGGCAAATTGACGAAGCGATGGCGATGCCTGCCAAGGGAATCGCCCACCGTCTCACCGCTCAGCTCATCGGGCTCCAGAGCGAACTGCCTAAAACGATGGCCCTCGCGGAAAATGCCTACCCACAAAAGCTAGCCTTACGAGGGCGCGCAATTTCACTGATGAATACCTGCGCTCAGGCTGCCATTATTGCCGCCAGCGGCGCAGCCAACGTCATTGGCCATCCGGCTCAAAGGGTCTACAAAGAATCGCTGGTCTTCAGCGTGAGCGGGCAGACGACAGCGGGTGCGATCGCTTCGCTCAATCACCTTTTACCTGACCCGACTGTTTGAGCCGCTCGCATTTCCCTTCCTCTCGATAGATTGAAAGGGAATATCACGTAAAGAGATGTGAGGGCTTGTGTACTTGTTGTTAAGAAGGGTGTTTTAAACAACTTGAACAGTTAGCCATCCCTTTTATACGGTAAACCTGAAGACAATATAAAGGTTTTATATGGATATCAGTCTTCTTCGTCGATTGTGGTCAGTCGTGGAATCCTTTCCCAACCAACGGCTTTCAAACTTAGATGACTCTAGCTTATTGCGATCGCTGGTAGACTCTCTTTCAGCTGATCCGGCCTTTGACCCTCATCAGTTGCCTGTCGTCAGCAGTTACATCAGCACGCGATTACCGCTAATTCGAGAAATGTCTCAGCAGATGTAGCTGCCCTCTCTAACGTCGCCAGTAATTTCTTCCGTTAGTCTCCGCTCGTGAGTCAAAGCGCGTTGGAGTAGTTGCGGTCTATTCCGTCATCACAGAAATCTGCCGACAGATCGATGACAAATTTGTAATTTTCCCTGATCTCATCAGGTGACTTCTAGAAAGCACTGAATTTCCCTGTAAAAAAAGTGATAAGGTTGAGCGCAATTGCTGCTCAATGAGTTTGGCAATCGTTTGGAGTGCTTTATACACAAGGCTTCCCGATGGTTTGTTCAGCCTGAACTAATTAGCTATTTTCTCGATAGCTAGGACAGTTTATTTGGGTTTCGTTCAGCCAAACCCATTGAGCTATTTGTGTTCTTTTCTTTGGAATTGCGTGAGGTTTGGTATGAAAAAATGGGCTTTGATAGTTGCTTTAGGAATGGGCATTTTGC
>JBBQAC010000072.1:0-16909 GCA_038315915.1 Phormidesmidales cyanobacterium | reverse complement strand
CAGCAACTGACCTCAGCTACAACCGCTCACGGGCTGAAGGTAATCTTCCCACCGATGAAATACTGCACGGACAATGCCGCGATGATTGCCTGCGCGGCGGTGGATCACTTTGAAAAAGGAGAGCGATCGCCCCTCACGCTCGGCGGCCAGTCCAAGCTATCACTGACCGATCTGGTTCAGCTCTACTGAACGGGCAGACTGCTCCAATACCGATCTCACCACCGCTTCGACCGCGTCAGGCCGCTCCACCATCGCCATATGGCCGCAATCTGACAGCTCAGAAACCGTAGATTTCCCTTGAAAACCAGCCTGAAAATCGGGGTGAAAGCTGGCCAAATAGCGAACATAGCGGGGCGGCATCACCCGATCCTGGCTGGCGGTAATAAAGTGAACCGGCTGCGTGAGCTGATTCACCAGACGAGGCAGCAAATGAACTTCTTCGCAGGTCGTAGAGTCTAGCAAAGCGCCCTCAGCCGCCGCTCTATCTGCCCGGACAAAGTCTCGAATCCGCTGCCTGCCCCAGTCCGGCGTCAGCGGTTGGCGAACCATCAGCCGTGAAAACAGCCGAGGCAACAGCGGCAACTGCGCTAGTACTGCCGGTCGGAACTTCACCATCTGCTGCCCTGCCGCCCGAAATTTCTCAAACTCCTGGGGAATGTAAATACCGCCCCCCGCATTGATACAGATCACGCCCTTAACCCGATCAGGCCGCAGGTAAGCTGCCCACAGCGCAATACTGCCGCCTAGCGAATGGCCCAGCAGCCACACCCGATCAAGCTTCATCTGATCCAGCAGCGCTCCTAAATCCTGAGCATAGGCCGCTAGGCTATAGGCCGAAGGCGACGAGCCCAAAAGCTTACTGTCGCTGGTTGGGAGCGCCGGGTGATCGCCCTCCCCCCCAACTCTGGCACCTAGCCTCTCAACTCTGGCATCTAGCCCTTGAGCAGACTCGCCAAAGCCGCGCAAATCGTACGTCAAGCAGCAATAGCGATCCGAAAGCCGGGAGACCAGAGGTCGCCAATAGGCCCGGCTCAGCAGCCAGCCGTGAATAAAAACCAGACTTTCATTACCTGCTACCGCCGCGCAGTTCAGAGGCCCTGTCAAATCATACGCATGGGGAACGCCCCCAATCGTGGCAGTCGTGGTACCGGTCATCATGTCAATATGCTAGCGCCTGGTGTCCCTCCAGGCATAGCTAGGCTTCAGCCCTCATCTTCTGAGGCTATTCATCAGCTATTGTCCCAGCAGCCGGTAGCGCACGCCTTCAGCAATTTTCTGACCCAGGTATTCTGGAATCATCCCCTCGTTTGGGCCTAGCAGGTACAAAATCAGCCGAGTCCGGCCTCTCCACACCAGCAGATTGGCATTGACCACCAGCAAGTCTTCCTGCCAAATGGTGTACATCACCTTGTAAAACAAACCGGGCTGATTGTCAGCTTCAATCAGCAAAGCAGGCAGGTGAAAGACTGGATCGACGTAAAACTCAGTCTCTACCTGCTCTAGCCCCGCATCCAAATTAAATTCGACATTGAGCATATCTTCCACCTCAAACCGGCCAGAGAGCGCCTCCCTCACCGCGCGGCGGACATTGTCAGCGGTTTTGGGGGACAGTTCTTTACCCCCTCTGGACACCACGAGCTTGGCAAATACCAGCATCGGCGGGTAAATCTGCCCGTACAGGCTGAGGCTGTGAATGGTCAGCCCGTAGGCGGCTAACACGCCAAAAATGTCGCTGAGCAGAAAGGACTGATTGCGGTAGGCGAAGTGGAGGGTAGTGCGATCGCCCTCCGAAAACATCTCAATGACCGCTTTTTCCGTTCTAAAAAGCTGATAAGCCAACCGCAAATTTTGCAGTTGAATGTCGCTGCCGACAAACTGCTCATAAAATTGAGGAAATGCTCGGTTAAAGCGCTTGAGCAAAATCACCGTAGAAGGTTCTAAACCAATTGCCATAAGGGAGCCGACTGCCGAGGTCAGACTTCACTAAAAATCTAAGAGTCGGTATAGTTTTCCCGTTTTTGCTCCACTCTATTGATGCTATCAAGTATTGCTGATTTGCTCTGAAATCAGCTTAGCTACTTCTAGGCCGCACAAAACGATATTTCCGGCGCGATTACACCCAACGATAGGCATGATTAGCCGATGAAGTGAGCGCCCAAAGGATATACTTTTATCAATATCTACTCTACTGACGAAATAATCACTTTGCCTGCATGGGTTTCTGGAAAAGCTTGTTCACTACCTCTGAAGCTGCTTCAGCATCCCAGCAAACAGCCAATGCCGGTTACCTTGCCGAAGCCCAAAGCGCCGACGACAGCGCCCGCATATTCTTCAGCACCGACCGCACCATCGACCTTTACGAGCTAGAAGAACTGTGCGACGCAGTAGGCTGGTCTCGCCGCCCCATCCGCAAAGTGCGCAAAGCCATTCAGCACAGCTTTTTAGTCATCACTATGTGGGAGCAAAAGGGCAACCGCAAGCGCCTGATTGGCTTCTCACGCGCCACCTCAGATCACGCTTTTAACGCCACGATTTGGGACGTTGTCGTCCATCCCGACTCGCAGGGCAAAGGACTGGGCAAAGCGCTGATGAAGCAGCTGATCAAAAAGCTCCGCAGCGAAGATATCAGCAACGTCACCCTTTTTGCCGACCCGGACGTCGTGAGCTTTTACAAGCAGCTTGGCTTTATGCCCGACCCCGAGGGGATCAAGGGGATGTTCTGGTATCCAGATTAAGGGGAGATGCACGACGAATAAGGACACACACTCTCTACTCATCGTGCATCCTTCCTACTTCATCTTCCCAACTCCCCTGCTTGGCGAATCCAGTCCGCGACCTGCGCGGTATCAGGTGCTAAGTTAGCGCGTTTGAATAGCTGTATTTGCAGGCGGCGAAGCTGAGGATGTAGCTGCTGTACGGTCATCGTTGCAAGCTGCTGCGGGGTGCTGACGCCCGCATGGAGTAGCAGCCCGCAGTGCTGACAGCCGACGCTGGGGATGCGCGCTAAGTTTGCCAGGGCCGTCCATTTGTTGATGTGTTTGATATGAGTGGCTAACTGCGTAGAGAGCTGCTGGCGCTGGGCGAGGCTGTTGCCCTGACGGAGTAAGTCAAAGGTGGTGGCGATGCCGCAGGCGCTGAGTGCCTCTATTTGCGAGGCGCTCAGGCCGGGAAGCTGGGCGATGGGGTGATTAGCAGACTTCATCAGTTTGGGTTGCCGTTTGGTGTTATCCTAGATAGCCGGGATGTAGCGCAGCTTGGTAGCGCGCCTGCTTTGGGAGCAGGATGTCGCAGGTTCGAATCCTGTCATCCCGATCTTTGTGTTGAACTTTTGTCCCCGTTTGGGCTAAGTAGATAATATTTGACTGTCAGGTCACTTTATTTATTGTCCACAGCCGCTTGAGGAGTGCCCAGCAGTTCACCCATGATAGATTCGCACGATAAGTCTGACAGACTCGCAGAATCAGGAGACTCTATGAAATCTTTCGTTCATCGCACGCTTGGGCAGTCACTAGCGCTGGGCGCTATCGGGCTCAGCCTGCTCGGCGCGGGGCTAGGCGCTCGTCCTGCCCTGGCCCTGACGCAGGAGCAAGTCAGCGCAAAGCTTTCTAGCGTACCTGTTTTCGTCATTGGTAACGACAACGGCTTGGTTTTAGTAAACGGCGCTGCTCAATCAGAGGGCGCTGCGCCCCAGCCCAGTCTGTACGTCTTCATGACCTCGCAAGATGCAGAAACCTTTTTGGCTCGGGCGAATGAGGCCAATCCTCAGTTTGCCCCCGAAGCTGAAGTGGGCATTACTAACCTGGAGACCTTGTACACAGAGGCCCGCGCTAATACTGAACAGCCGATCCAGTTAGTGTATGTTCCCGAACCGGATGAAGCCAGTCAGGCCGCTGCGCTAAATACTAACTATCGAGGCGGTGTCCCTTTATTTTTCGCCCAGTTTGAAGATGGCTCGCTGGCTCCTGTGCAGCAAGAAAGTGGGGAAACTATTTTCCCGATGTTTTTCTCTCGGGCAGATTTAGAAGCGCTGCTCAATGACCTGGGTGAACGCAACCCTGAAGCAAGGGCGGCCATTACCATCGGTGTGTTGCCTTTAGAGTTAATGCTTCAGCAGATGCAAAACAGCGATAACGAGCTGCTCAACCAGGTTTTGCTGCTGCCGGACTCCGAGACTATCAACGACATTCAGTCTCAAAGCGCTCCTTAAGCGGAATCTTCTGCTCCAATAGCATTCAGTAAAAAATCATAAAGGTGATGGGCTAGCTGTAGTTTGCTGCACTGACCCACTTTAAACTGACGGCCATCGGCAGATAGGATGACGGCTTCATTGCCTGTGCTGCCGAAGCCGCTACCCGGTTGATCAATAGGGTTGGCAACGATGGCATCTAGCTGTTTACGCTTGAGCTTGGCGAGAGCTGGCGTCACAATGTCGCCGGTTTGTGCGGCGAAGCCAACCACTCTCTGACGGGGAGACTTGCGCTTGGCTAGCTGAGCCACAATATCCGGCACAGACGCTAGCGTTAGTTCGCTGGGCAGCTCTTTTTTTGGCAGTTTGCCAGGCGCTCTGTAAGCCGGTCGTACGTCGGCCACTGCTGCGGCCATGATCACCCAGTCAGCCTGGGAGAGTTGGCTTAGCATTGACTGCTCCATTTCGGCGGCGGTGGTGATGGTGATCGCACGTATTCCTGTGGGCAAAGTCACCGCTAGCTCAGGGGCCAGCGGGCCATGTACCAAAGTAACCTCAGCGCCCCGATGCTGCGCCGCCAAAGCCAGGGCAATTCCCATTCGACCGGTGGCCGGATTGCCGATAAAGCGCACCGGGTCTAAATACTCGCGGGTGCTGCCTGTGCTGATTAAGATATGTTTACCAGCCAAGTCGATCTGGCCGCTTGTGTGGAGCAGTGAGCGGGTATAGGCGACGATTTCGGTAGGTTCGGCCATGCGGCCT
The DNA here is from genome assembly GCA_038315915.1 of Phormidesmidales cyanobacterium. Classification (GTDB taxonomy): domain Bacteria; phylum Cyanobacteriota; class Cyanobacteriia; order Phormidesmidales; family Phormidesmidaceae; genus Phormidesmis. The sequence goes on along the minus strand of JBBQAC010000072.1, from coordinate 11,961 downwards.
GAGCCAACGCGATCGCAGGCCAATCGCCCTGTTCCAGGGCCAACGGCATGATAGCGAGGATCGCTCAATAGCTGCTGCCAGTTGCGCTGCACTGCCAGCCCCTGCCACATATCGGTATTCATCGCCGGAGCCAACAGCACCGGGCACACAGAAGCCAGTACCGTATTCGTCAGCAGATTATCTGCCAGACCGCCCGCCAGCTTAGCCAGCGTATTGGCCGTGAGCGGCGCGATTACAAACACGTCGGCCCATTCACCTAGCTCTATGTGTAGAGGTCGGCCCTGTTGCGCCGACCAGAAGTCGCTATCCGTGTAGACAGCGTGACGTGACAGCGCTGCAAACGTCAGCGCCGTCACAAACGACTGGGACTGCTCGGTCATCAGCACCCGCACCGCCACCTCAGATTTGGCCAGGGTAGAGACGACTTCGCACACTTTGTAGGCGGCAATCCCCCCACTCACGCCGAGCAGAATGTTAGTTCGCGAGTCGGCCATGTATGTCGGTTGTCTCTGTCTGTATTTTGAGAGTTTTAAGGCTGACTTTTACGAGTGCTACGACTCGTCAAACGCTTCCAGATCAAGCAAATGCATGTAGGGCTCTACCAGCTCAGAGCGTTGAAAGGCCACGGCTCGCAGCCGGTGCCAGTCCCGCAGCCCTTCAAAGGCGTTTGTGTAGGCATCTTGCTCTAAGCGCTGTGCTAGCTGATCGACATCTTCTGATGTCATTTGAGCAATTTCTTGGGTGGAGATACGCGTAGAAGTGTACTTGGCAGTTGTCTCAGAAAAAGTCTCAGACTGACGATGTTTTGCTGATTGCATGGTCAATTACCTATCCGCAGTGACAACTTCAAACTTGCTTGTGAAAGCTTGACCTTAGTTAAAGCCATTCTAAAGGATATCAAGATAAGTGGGAGTTGGCAATGGGAGATGAGGTTATTTATTGAGGGTCAGGCAGAATTGGCTGGCGATTTTTAGGGCTTCTAAGGAGACTTCGTGGCCCATGTCGAATTCGCGGTAGGTGACGGGCAGATCTTGAGCGGTGAGTTGGGCCTGAGTGTCGAGTGCTTTGGCGAGGGGAACGACCGGGTCTTGTCTGCCGTGAATGACGAGTACGGGGCGGGGGGTGACGCAGCGGATAATGGGCGTATGGCTGTAGCCGCTGAGAATGAGCATAGCGGCTAAGGGAAGCTGCGGGCCAATGTCGAGCGTCATTGCGCCGCCTTGGGAGAAGCCGCCCATGATGGTTTTTTCGAGCGGGATGCCGGTTTTTTCTGGCAGTGATTCCATCCAGGCTTTCAGGCGCTGACGGCTTTCTTGCAGGTCGGCTTGGGCGGCAAAGTCATGGGGCCTGCGAAAGTCGTAGTTGGGCGGAAAGCTATACCAGGCACGGCCACCGGGCACCATTGGGTGAGCAAAAGGCGCGTTCGGCAAAAGTGCTTGAGTGGGTGAACTGATCATGGCGATCGCTTCAATCAATCCAGCCACATCCTGAGCATTTGCCCCCCACCCATGCAGCAGTACAATCAGCTGCTCAGATCCAGCGCCTGAGGATTGAGGAACGAGCGAAATCGCCTCTAAAGACAAACTATCCGCCAAAAGATATCTCCCCATCAAAAATACAACCCCACAATCATAAGAGAGAACCCACTTCCCTAGTCCCCATTCCCCACCTTCCCAATCTCCTGTACCCTTTAAAGCTGACCCTTTCACCTCCGCTAGCCCATGCCCCGCCTTGCCCTTCTGAGCGTTTCAAATAAAACTGGTCTGGTCGAGTTTGCGCGATCGCTCCACCAAGACCTTGACTTTGAAATTGTCAGTAGTGGCGGCACCGCCAAAGCCCTGAGTGAAGAAGGTATTCCCGTCACCAAAGTGTCTGACTATACCGGCTCTCCTGAGATCTTAGGCGGACGGGTAAAGACGCTACATCCCAAAGTGCACGGCGGCATTTTGGCTCGCCCTGATCAGGACGCAGACGCTCAGGATTTAGCAGACAATCACATTCGCCCCTTTGACCTGGTGGTGGTGAATCTTTATCCCTTCGAGCAAACCATTGCCAAACCGGGCGTGAGCCTACCAGAAGCGGTAGAAAATATCGACATCGGTGGGCCGACGATGATTCGCGCGGCAGCGAAAAACCACGCCTATCTGACCGTCCTGTGCAATCCCAATCAATATGATGATTACTTGACGGTAGCCAAGGCGAACCATGGCAGTCCGCCGCTGTCATTTCGGGCCTCTTGCGCGCAGCAGGCGTTCTGGCATACGGCGAATTATGACTGTGCGATCGCGCAATACCTCACCCAGGTACAAACGCTCGCCAACCAGCCGGACAAATCAGCCGCCCTCCCCGTCAACTACGCCATCAACGGTCAGCTCAAGCAGACTCTCCGCTACGGCGAAAACCCTCATCAGGCCGCTGGCTGGTATCAGAATGGGGCTGTTGCCGCTGGCTGGGCCGCTGCCGAACAACTTCAGGGCAAGGCGCTGAGCTACAACAATTTGGTGGATTTGGAAGCCGCTTGCCGTATTATCGCTGAATTCCCGAGTGAGGATCAGCCAGCCGCAGCGGTGCTCAAGCATACTAACCCCTGCGGTGTCTCTATCGGGGATCAGCTTAGCACTGCGTATCAGCAAGCGTTTGATGCAGATTCTACTTCGGCCTTCGGTGGCATTGTCGCGCTCAATCAGCCGATTGATGAAGCCACCGCCGAAGCGCTCACCGGCACGTTTTTAGAATGTGTGGTCGCGCCGGGATGCAGCGCTGCGTCGAAGGAAATTTTGAGTAAGAAGAAGAATTTGCGAATTTTGGTGCTGCCGGATCTGATTTCGGGGCCACGTCAGACTGTAAAGGCGATCACGGGGGGTTTCCTCACTCAAGCAGCGGACGACTTGCGCGAAGATCCCAGCCAGTGGACGATTGCCACTGAGCGCCAGCCCACAGACGCGCAGCTTGCTGAAATGCTGTTTGCATGGCGAGTGGTGAAGCATGTGAAGTCGAATGCGATTTTGGTGACGAGCGATCGCACTACCCTCGGCGTGGGTGCAGGCCAAATGAACCGAGTCGGCGCGGTGAAGATTGCGCTAGAGCAAGCGGGCGAACGAGCCCAAGGCGCGACTCTGGCGAGCGACGGCTTTTTCCCTTTTGACGACTCTGTGCGCACCGCCGCCGCTGCTGGCATCACTGCCATCGTGCAGCCCGGTGGCAGCATTCGCGACCAGGATTCGATTCAAGCGGCAAACGAACTTGGGCTGATCATGGCCTTCACCGGAACACGACATTTTCTGCATTAAAGCGATGAGGTGACCTGTCGCCTGACTGTAAAAGCAGCTTTTTTGACTACTTCTCTGACTCAAGCTCCGAGGAGTCATCAACCGCATGCAATAGCAAGAGGGTTGCAACGCCCGACGCCACAATCAAAGTAACGTTTATCCCGAGCAGTGCGATGCCGCCCCACCCCCGAACCGGGTCGTGAGAGAGAAACGCGATCGCCCCGGCGACGCCAGCCGGTACCAGGGCCAGAGCCGCGACGACACCTACCAGCGTGTCGGTTTTACGCTCGACGAGCGCTACCATGCCGGCGACGCCAGCCGCAATGGCCGTGACAACGCTATACCAACCGGGACTGACCCGCTCTTGTAGCAGCGCTCTGTCGAGCAGGCTAGTCTCTTCAGGTAGAACATTAGCAACGTTGAGCAGCCAGGTAATGACCAGTGCTGCGGTCATCGAAATGCTCAAGCCTAGAACGGCAGAAATTGTTCCTTCGAGCGCTAGCCTGGGTTGACGGTTCACAACAGAAAACGAAATGAGGGCTAAAGGAGGCAGCGCAGGCGCGATTACCATCGAACCAATTAGCACTGGCACAGAGTTAGTCAGTAGGGCGATCGCTGACAGCACCCCAGCGATCGCCATCAGGATGATGTAAGAAGCATTGAACTCGCTTAGTTCAGCCATGCGTTGAACGGTTTCAGGCGCAACAATTTTGAGTTGAGAAGACATGTAGCCAAAGTTAGCCAGTAGGGTGGGCAGTGCCCACCCTACCTCTAGGGCGATCGCAGCAATCTGGAAATCATAAGCGCCTATCGGTGTCCCCTTCGACTGTAGGTCTGCTCGAATCGCGCCACATATTTTTGCTGACTCTCCATCAAAGGGTAAGCTCACAAACTCTGTGAATAGTATCTCTAAGTTCTCTAGATTCTCTGCCATACGAGCACTTCTGTATGCCCCGTAGTAAAGCTCGTACTTGACCACATCGCAAATGCAAATATCTTCAGGCGACTGAGCCAAAAAATTGTCATAGACTGATTGACCACGACGATTGAGATAAGCAATGCAGGTGTTGGTGTCTAAAAGGTAAAGCATGGTCTACGGCACCTTCAAGCAGCAGATTTCGCTCTGGTTGGCTCTCCTGAGGTGCCCTTTCCAAAGGTTCACCTTGCCACGCACCGAACAAATTGAGAAACTGTTGAGACCATTGCCGCTTTTGTGATGCCTGAGTGGATTGGTAAACGATCAGGAGTTCTACCTCTTCATCACGATGCTCAGGCAGTTGGATTTGGAGCAAGCCATCTCTATCCACATGGGATCTAATATGTATTGTTTTCACAAGGCGCTCCTACAACTCACTGATGCTAGTGCCATTGTACTGCGTTCGCTTTGGCTATACCGGTAGAGAGCGGGATGAAGTGACATAGCGGCTCCCAGAATGAACTTAGCCCCAGTCTAGATCCCTAAAAGCGAGCGCAACTGCCATTCCCGTCGCCCCGTCGTATTCCTCAAAACAGTCCGTAGCGGTGAGCCGGTGAATCGTCCGATAGCCCATAGCCCAACATCCCAGATACCTGAGACGATGCAACAAATCGTCTCAGGCGGCACCTATAGCTGTGAGTGGGACAATGAGGAAAATCGAATTCGGTGGGTAAAGGTAGCCTTTAAAGAAGCCATTGGATACGCCTGCACTGACCTGATAGTCTCAATTGCGCGTCAGCCACTTCTGAGCATTCAGCCGCTGCACCGTATACAGCACCATCAGCCCCAGGTTAATCCGGCGCTCATCGCCCATAAACTGTTCGATAGTGCTGGGCTTTGACCCATTGGCGGCAAGCGTAAACACCTTTTGACCGGTAATGTCTTCATCGATAAAGGCAATATTAAACTGCCGTTTCCCTTCGTCGGGTTCTTCCCAATTGCCCTGCACTTGCCAGTAGGGCTCGCTGTCGGTTTGGCCAATGACTTCTAGCTTGCGCTTGGCAAATTCCACCGTAAGATCGTCAATGCCTTCCTCCGCCATCGCTTTTTTGAGACTGGGCAGATAGTGCTGCTCCATAAACTCATTGAACGGCTTATCTTCGGGCTTAGGTGGCTTTTCTTTAGCTTTGGCAGCAGGTTTTGATTTAGCACCGTCAGCTTTGGCGGCGGGCTTTGCTGCCTTTTCCTCAGCAGACTTATCTTCAGACTGTGCGGCCTTATCTGTCTTGTCGGCGGTTTCTTTTGACTTATCTTCTTCTGCCATGCTTTTTCGCTAATTGCCCTCTGAATGCCCAAAACAAGCTGTCAGCGCAGTGGTTCTATAGCCTCTATGCGTCCGTTGCATTCGCTACAGACCCACCGCGCCACAATTATAGAAGCTATCAGGGTTGATTGCTCCCGAAACCAGCAGTTTAATTTTCGCTGGTGATGAGGGCTGACCTAAGCCGGCTGAAGCACTGCATTTTGGCGATACCATTCAATCGTACTCTTGAGCCCCTGCCGGAAGTCGGTTTGCGCTTCAAATCCGAAAGCCTGCTTCGCCCGATCCGTGTTCAAGCAGCGACGGGGTTGGCCGTTGGGCTTGTCAGTTTGCCAAACAAGCTCGCCCTCAAAGCCCATCAGCTCGCAAATCAGCTCAACCAGGTCGCGAATTGAAATCTCAGAATTCGTGCCTAAGTTCACAGGAGCCGCATCGGAGTAGCGCTGAGTTGCCATCACAATGCCCCGAGCGGCATCGGTAGAGTAGAGAAATTCGCGGGTAGGGCTACCGTCGCCCCACACGGGTAGGGTTTTATCGCCTCGTGACTGGGCTTCGTGCACCTTGTGAATCAGCGCCGGAATGACGTGAGAACTGCGCGGATCAAAGTTATCTTCGGGGCCGTAAAGGTTGACAGGCAGTAAATAGATGCCGTCAAAGTCGTACTGCTGACGATAGGCTTCGAGCTGTACGAGCAGTGCTTTTTTGGCAATGCCGTAGGGCGCATTGGTCTCTTCGGGGTAGCCTGCCCACAGGTCGTCTTCCTTAAAAGGGACGGGAGTGAACTTGGGGTACGCGCAAATGGTTCCTACACAGACGAATTTTTCTGCGCCTGCCTGATAGGCCGCGTGAATTAGCTGTGTACCCATCATCAGATTGTCGTAGAACAGTTCGGCAGGCTTCTCCCGGTTGAGCCCAATGCCGCCCACGTGAGCAGCCAGGTGAACGATCACATCTTGGCCCTGTACGGCTCGTTGGCAAGCTTCCATTTGGGTGAGGTCGTAGTCGCGCGATCGCGTCACCAAAATATTGTCAGGTTGAGCGCCTGCTTGCTGGAGCTGGTCTATCACCTGCTTGCCCAAGAAACCGGCACCGCCAGTTACCAAAATCTTTTTGTTGACTAATTCCATAACCTTTAATCTCCATCCCAACTACACATTTACATAGACACAGTCACAAGCGGTTAGTCAAAAAGAAGGCATAGCGCTGCTATGCCCTCGCAATCTAAGGAAGAACCCCTGTCTTAGGCAATGGAGCCGATAACCTGTCGGCGAATAGTCGCAATGTCGGGCGCATTCCCGGCTGTCCCGACCGGCTTTTGACCAATGGCTTCCAAATCAGAATCAACCATCAGCTTGACCAGCCCTTCAAAACTAATTTCGGGCTCCCAGCCAAGTATTTTTTTGGCTTTGCTCGGATCGCCAATCAGCAGATCGACTTCCGCAGGCCGCAGGTAGCGCTCGTCGAAAGCGACAAAATCATTCCAGTCGAGGCCAGCGTACTGAAAGGCAACGTCTAAAAAGTCGCGGATGGAGTAGGTCTCACCAGTGGCAATGACAAAATCATCTGGAGCATCTTGCTGCAACATTAGCCACATGGCTCTGACGTAGTCTTTGGCGTAGCCCCAGTCGCGCTTGCTGTCGAGGTTGCCCAGATAGAGGGTCTTCTGCTGGCCAGCGACGATGCGGGCTATGGCGCGGGTAATTTTGCGGGTGACGAAGGTTTCGCCCCGGCGTGGCGACTCGTGGTTGAACAGGATGCCGTTGGTGGCAAACATATCGTACGACTCGCGGTAGTTAATGGTTTGCCAATGAGCGTATACCTTGGCACAGGAGTAAGGGCTGCGGGGGTAAAAGGGCGTTTCTTCCGACTGAGGAACATGCTGCACTTTGCCGAACATTTCAGAAGAACCGGCCTGGTAAAAGCGTACCTGTTCGCCAGTGCGCTGTTGGTAGTCACGAATGGCCTCTAGCAGCCGCAACGCTCCCATGGCGACCGTGTCAACCGTGTACTCCGGGGAGTCGAAGCTGACGCGCACGTGAGACTGAGCGCCCAGATTGTAAACTTCTTGAGGCTTTACCTGCTCTAGAATGCGGCGCAGCATGGTGCCGTCATTGAGGTCACCGTAGTGCAGGAAGATCTTTGCGCCTTCTTGATGGGGATCGACATAAATGTGGTCGATGCGGTCGGTGTTGAAAGTAGAGGTTCGACGAATAATGCCATGAACTTCGTAGCCTTTATCGAGCAGAAGTTCTGCCAGGTAAGAACCATCTTGACCTGTGATGCCCGTGAGTAGCGCTCGCTTTGATTGGGTCATTAGGATTAAAATTCCTCAGTTGAAAGGTGTAGATGTAGCGCTGATGGGAAGGCGGCCTGTCATCTTCACAGCGTTCAGGAAGACGTTAAGGCAACCCAAAAGATAGCAGCCAGCTAGAAGATTTAGATAGCGATCTTCAGTGGGGCTATTCCAATCAGTCCGCATAATGTTCCTGCATAGGAAAGCATATGCGGAGGTGCTGGTGTGTTTACCATGTAACACTTCGCTAATGGTTACACAACCGTATCTGGTTCATCCGGGTTGTCTTATCAAGACTGTGTGATGTGTATGCAAAATGTTTGTAGAGTGAGCGCGACCCCATCAAGCTCTGCGATCGCGCTCAATGTCATAAATGGCTTTCTCCCAGCACCATTGCTCCGTGCGACCTGGGTTGTGGGTTTGTACATCCCTCACCAGCCGCTGGGCGACGGCGGCATTACCCCCAACTAAGCCGAGCAACTGCTTGCGAGTGCTACGGGCCACACCGCGATCGCGCTGAATGCTGCCTGAACTGCTGCCGGTTGTGCGCCGCTGAATGGGCAACCGGTAGCCAGTTAGCCAGCTTACAACAGCGAGTATGAGGGCGATCGCCAGCAAGATAGGGAGAAAAGACATAGCAATTGAAGTTGATAACGGAGCCTACTACAGTACTTAAAACGGGCTTTGAATGTAAATGCTTCGGTTTATCTGAGAATAATGGCTTTTTCATGATATTAGGAACGATATATTCCGCAGTTGTGACCGGGCGATCGCTACTATGACATCCACCTCATCTACTAATGAACGAGCCACCACCATCCTCACCTTTTGGTTTGGTGACCCAGCAGAGGCTGACTACGGTCACTATCGCAAGATCTGGTTCACTAAGGACGCTGACTTTGACGATCAAATTCGCCAGCGTTTTTCAGGTGACTACGAGAAAGCGGCGGCTGGAGAGTATTCGACCTGGGAGGAAAGGCCGGAGGGGGCGATCGCGCTGCTGCTGTTACTCGACCAGTTTCCTCGCAATTTGTTTAGGGGCGACCCGCGCAGTTTTGCTACCGATCCGCAGGCGTTGACTATCGCTCAGTCCCTGGTCAATACCGGCGCGGACAAATCGCTTATGCCTGCCCTTCGTTTTTTTGCTTACCTGCCCTTCGAGCACAGCGAAGAAATGGCCCATCAAAATCGCGGCGTCGAGCTAATGGCAGACTTGATTGACAATGTGCCCGACCTCGACGATGGACTAAAAAATGGCCTGGACTACGCCATCCGCCACCGCGAGGTGATTGAACGCTTTGGTCGTTTTCCACATCGCAATGAGGTGCTGGGGCGACAAAGTACCCCGGCAGAAGTGGAATTTTTGAAGGAGCCGGGATCGCGCTTTTGACGAATGGGCATCTGATAGGCACCTAACGGGCACCTACTGTCGGTTGACCATAAACTGTAGCCACAGTGACACGCACAGCCCCACAAAATGGGTAAACGTCGTATTAATCGCAGCAAATACAGATAGAATGTCGCCTGCTGTGATGAAGTTAGCGATCGGGACATTGGCCGCGATACCGACTAATCCCTGATCAAGTCCTTTGAAAAACAGGGGTGCCACAATGGATTCAGCGCCCATAATGGCCAGTGCGGTGCCAACCAGACTGATAATCAAACCAATAGAAACAATCCGCACTGCATCTTTGGGCTTAGGCCGCAGATCCGGGTTGCTAGTTCGTAGTCTGCGACTGAATCGAACGTAACGGAAGCACCAAAAGACTTTGACAAATACGAGGCAAAGCGAAGGCGTCAGGAACAGACTTGCGCCTGCTTTGGCGGCTGAAGCCCCCCCTCCCATCAAAAAAATAGTGAACATCAGGGTGGCAATCACGCCGATGACGGCTTGAATCCACAGACCCACCCACCCGGCCAAGCGAAAGTTGGTAGAGATCCGGCGGATAGCGGGCGGCAATGAGTAACCCAGTTCACCAGTCATATAAATAATTTTCTTGGATAGGGTGAATAAATCCTATGTTAATACGAGTAACCCTTTGAACAGGAAAATTCGCGAGAATGACGGTAGGGGTTGAAACACTTCGCGATATTTGTAACGCGACACTTTGAAAACTATGGCACAGGCATCTCGGAACATTGAAAGCTACAAAGATCAGGTGAGTGACCTGATCTCTCGCCATCGGCATCGGGTGGATTATTTGGCTGTGCGACTAGAGCGATCGCACGGCTGTGAAATCCGGTTGCGCAATGACAAGCCCGAGGCGCTCAGTGAAGATATTTCTATCGGTGGCCAGGTGCGGGCCTGCTACAAGGGTGGTTGGGGATTTGCCAGCTTTAACCGACTGACGGATTTGGCGGTGCGATTGGAAGATGCGATCGCTGCTGCCCGCCTCATTGGCGATGACGTCACCCGACTCGCACCGATAGATATCGTGCAAACTCGCTGCATTTTGCCGCTCACGGGCACCGATCCTAGAGTGGTGCCCCTGGCCGATAAGAAAGCGCTGTGCCATCACTACACCGAAATTTTGCGCAGCGCTCACAAAGATATTGCCTCTACCAGTGTGCGCTACGAAGACAGCTACCAGGAAATTTTGCTCATCACCTCCGAAGGCAGCTTAATTGAGCAGGGCTGGTCGGATTTGGAAATGCGGTTTGCGGCGACGGCACGGCGAGGCGAGAAAGTGCAAACCGGACGAGAAACGGTAGGCTCGCGGCGAGCCTATGAGGATGTGTTGGGGTTAGAGGCAAAAGTGAAGGCGGCGGGCGATCGCGCCACCACTGCCCTCACCCTGCCGGTAGCCAAAGGCGGCATTTACACCGTCGTGATTGACCCAATTCTCAGCGGCCTGTTCGTTCACGAAGCCTTCGGCCACCTCTCCGAGGCCGACATGATCTACGAAAATCCAGACCTGATGGAAACAATGAGCCTGGGGCGACGCTTCGGCCCTAAGAATCTGCAAATTTTCGATGGGGCAGCGCCTGCCGGACATCGCGGCAGCTACGCCTACGACGATGAAGGCACCCCGGCCACGACCACTCAACTGATCACTGATGGTGTGTTAACCGGTCGCCTGCACTCGCGCGAAACCGCCGGAGAGCTGGACGAAGCGCCCACTGGTAACGCCCGCTGCTTGAGCTACCACTACTCGCCGCTGGTACGCATGACCAACACCTGGATTGAGCGCGGCGATACGCCGGTGGACAATTTATTTTCTGGCATTGACGAAGGCATTTACGCCTGCAACTGGCTCGGCGGCGAAACCAACGGCGAGCTGTTTACCTTTACCTCCGGGGAAGCCTGGATGATCCGCGATGGGAAAATTGCCGAGCCGGTCAAGGAAGTGACGCTCTCGGGCAATGTATTTAGCACGCTGGTCAATATTGAAGCGATTGGGGATGATTTTTACTGGGATGAATCAGGCGGGTGTGGTAAAGGCGGGCAAAGCGGCCTAGCGGTAGGCTGTGGCGGGCCGAGTCTGCGAATTAAGAATGTGGTGATCGGCGGTGAAAATGCACTTGAGTAAAGATTGATCCGTGTAGGAAAGACGCCTATCCTACGAAAGGCGCATATATCTTGCATTTTCTGAGGCCGACCGATGCTTTCGCATATGATTCACGGCAAGGTAGCTGAAGAGGTTAGGGGTTCTCAACCCAACTTACGGCTGTATTTGGACACTGCCGAAGTGACCGAGTGGGAGGAGTGGCTACCGACCGGAATGTTTTATGGAGTGACTTGCAATCCGCTGCTGGTAGAAAGAGCGGGGCTTATTTGCGAACCCGATACGCTGATAGATTTGGCCAAAAAAGCGTTTGAAATGGGTGTGCAAGAAGTTCATTTGCAGGCGTGGGGCGACTCGACTGAAAAGCTGCTGGAAATCGGGCAAACGCTGGGCAAGGCAGACAGTCGCATTCTGGTAAAACTCCCGGCGACTAAAGCGGGGATGACGGCAGCTAAAAGGCTGATTCGATCTGGCATTCCGGTGACGCTGACGGCGGTGTATGCCGTGCATCAGGTGCTGATCGCGGCGGCAATCGGGGCGAGCTACGTGGCTCCTTATTTGGGTCGTATCAATGACTCGGGCCGAGACGGGCGGGCAGACGTGGCGGCAATGCAGCGATCGCTCTACGCCGTCCGCAGCGAAACCCGCATCCTCAC
>JBBQAC010000357.1:0-3424 GCA_038315915.1 Phormidesmidales cyanobacterium | reverse complement strand
GTAGATTCAGTTGGCGATGCTGTGCCTGCATGAGGGTATCCCCGCCTTTGCACGCTGCACAAATGCATTCATGGATAGCACGATGTCTCATTGCCGCTAGCCTGCCCGATAAATCTACTTCTACGGTAACCCAAACTCCATCCAAACTCCATGAAGTTTTTATTTTACAAGGCTTTACTATGATCGCCGCTCTAAAATCTTCTTAATATTTGGCAAAGCCGCTGTCAAAACTTCAGGTGACGGTGTTGTTTGTCGCCAGCTCTCACGCACTGCCAGCCGTTCTAACCACGCTTTGAGGCCGGGATAAGGATCTAAAGAAAAGCCAAACAAAGGCAGTGAAGGGACTAAGGTTCCAGCAACGATATCTGCTAGCGTCAGTTTTTCTCCGACGAATTAAGCGTGACCTCCTAGAAGATTTTCGTAAAATTTCGTTACAGCGTTGACTCGCTCTTTTGATGCGTCAAGCTTCTGAGCGTCCACGTTTAGTCCCACTAGAGGTTGAGTTAATATCAGCATGGCAGTCTGTAGCTCACTGACGGCAACCATCTCTACCATTCGGACGGTAGCAATATCTTCAGGATTACTTGGCATTAAGGAGCGAGTTGGATATTTCGCTTCCAAATAATCTAAAATTGCCAATGACTCAATTACGCGGAACCCATTGTCTGCAATGACGGGAACACGCTGGAGCGAATTAACGGCTGTGAAGTTACGATTGAACTGATCGCCGTCCAAATTCACCAAAACAGGTTCAAAGGGTATCTGTTTCTCTAACAGTGCGACCCATACTCGCCGTGCATTGGCAGAGACTGGGTTGTAGTAGAACGTCAGCATTCAAAATCCTCTCTTTAGGAACACGAGCGACGAATAGGTTTATTCAGGATTATCACCGCTGAGCGGTTGCTCAAGCTGCGCATCCCAGAAGGCTGCTTCTACCTTGTGCCCGTCGAGATCGCGAACGAAGCAGCCGTAGTAGGGTTCGCTGTATTCGGCTCTTCCGCCCGGAGCCCCTTCGTCTGTACCACCGGCTGCGATCGCTGCCTCATAAAAGTCATGGACGGCTTCCTTAGTTGGAGCAATAAAGCTAATATGGGTGCCATTCCCGACCGTCGCAGGCTGATTGTCGAAAGGCGTACCCACCCAAAATTCGGGATACTGCTTGCCATAGGCAATGGCCCCTAGATGCTCCATCAGTCGCTTGCAGCCGAGCGTGGGGAGTACTTGATTGTAGAAGGCGATTGCCCGCTCAAAATCATTGGTGCCAATTGAAACATGAGAAAGAATGCTGGGATTATTGTCCATAGCCGAATCTTCTAGTTACATCTATCGGTTTAGTATGGCGCGATCCTATCAGAGTAAATCTAACCAAGCTGCTGATGCTTTCACGCTCGCTGAGCAGCGCCCTGCCGACTCGGTTGCCGCCATCAGGACTCGCCGTCCCAGTAGTCAAGGCTCGGCCTCTTACGTTCGATGATTTCGAAAGGGTTACTGTTGTCCAGACTGCCCTCTGCCATGTATTTGCCAGAATCTGGGTACTCGCAGATCTCAGGCGATTCCATAGTGCTGATCGAAAGATACTTCAACTGTGCCTCTGAGGTGTTGATAATCTGGTGCGGATACTCAGGGCCAGCGGGAATGAAGACTACGTCGCCTGCTTTCAGCGGAAGCATCTCGTCTGCGACGCGGAGTGTTCCTTCACCCTTAACAACAATAAACATCTCCTCTTGGGCATGATGAAGGTGATATGGACAAGCTCTCTTTCCGGGCTCCAGTATATCAATAGTCGCACCCAGCTTCCGAGCAGCAGTGCCATGCGCAAGCCGCGCAAAGTATGAGCTGTAATTTGGCTCTCGGAGTCGGTGCGTCAGCGGAACCTCATTAAAGTTTCTGATGAGGGCAGCAGCAAGGATAGCATTGTTTTCAGACATGGCGATAAGTAGGAAATAGGAACGATGCTTTTTCAGATTTTTCTACAGCAAAAGACTTAGCTCTCTAGCTCTGGCGACGGCCTGGGTGCGGTTGTTCACCTCTAGCTTGCTGTAAATGTTGCGGGCGTGCCATTTGACGGCGGCGAGGCTGACGTATAGCTGATCGGCGATCGCCTGATTCGTCATCCCCTTCGCCAAATAATTTAACACTTCTAGTTCCCGCTCAGTCAAAGGCTCAATCAGAGGTTGTGCAGGGGCAGATTCTGTTTTCTTGATAGAACCGAAGGCGGTTAGTAAATGACGTGCTGCCTCGGGACAAATCCTTTCCGAGACCGCAGCTTGCAACAGCTCAGCCATCGGTTCTCCTTCGTCTAAAAAGAGACGGATATAGCTGCCATGGCGTGGGATGCTCAAGGCATGGTTTAGATCATTGAGTGCTTGCGCTTGATCACCTTGGGCCTGCAAAGCCAATGCTTTTAGCAGCGATGTCTCCATCACTCGAATGGTTCTGCCGCCAGTTTTAGCAAACTCATGCAGCCGAGTGAGCAGCCGCAGGGCGTCTTTTAAGTAGGCGGGTTGCTGTTGACCCTGAGCTAGCAGCACTCTGGCATAGGTTAAAGTGTCCAGCTCAGAACCCATTGGACACTGAGCGGTAGGACTGTAGGAAAGCTCGCCTGCTACGCTCAACCCATTCTTTTTAGCCCAGGCAGTTGCCCCCTCTAAATCCCCTTCAGCCAAATGCAGCCTGGCTTTGCAGGCTTGAACTGAGAGAATAGTAGACCAAATCCAGGGCTGAGTGCCTTCAGCCGCATGAATCGCCGCCCACGCCGCCGAAAAGTTCCCTCGTGCCTGACGCACTCTGGCCAGCGTAATGTAGCCCATCATCAGGCCGGGCTGCTGGTTTTGAATGGCGCGGTCAATGCTTTCGTGCAGATGTTCGCTAGCGGCTTCTAGCTGGTTTTGCTCTCGGAGTAAGTCGGCGACGCGACCTGTACCAGCACGCCTGCATAAGTCGCCAGCCAGCGTCGTTCTGTGGCTAGCGCTAAGCCCTGCCGACAAAGCGAAGTCGCTTCATTCATTCGCCCTCTTAAGGCGAGAAATTGCGCCTGTAAATAGAGTCCGGCGATCGCCGGATCAGCCGTCCCTCTCACCCGACCTATTCGACTCACTTCTGGCAGTAGCTGCTTAGCCGCAGGGTAATCGTCGGCGACAAAGTAAGTCACGCCTAAGTTGAGGAGAATTTGCGATCGCACCCAAGAATTGTCTTGCGGCAATAGCGTCAGCGCTTTTTCTAGTAGAGAAACCGACTCTGTCATCTCACCCTGCTGACGGGCCTGCATTCCTCTGAGCGCGACCACTAAGAACCTATCCGGAAAATAGTAGGAGCTTTCGCCCGATAATCAGACAAGCCACAATCTGAACAAATCCCAAGTAAGACAAAGATGACTTGGCCCAACGAATCAACACCCCTCGAAACCGATTGAACCAGGCATGTC
>JBBQAC010000248.1:0-6513 GCA_038315915.1 Phormidesmidales cyanobacterium | reverse complement strand
CTGCGCTATCTGATTTACATAGCGGCGTAGCAGCGGTGATAAATAGGCATCGACGACGGTGGTATCGCCCCGGCTGACCCATTTGATCAGGGGGCTGACCTGATGGGATATAGAGATTTGGGTAAAGCCAATCTGCTGGGCGAGGGCGGCGACCTGCTGCTCGTGGGCGGGGTAGCGATAGCCGTGGATAAAGGCGATCGCACAGGCCCGAATCCCCGAATCATAGGCTGTTTGCAAGTCTCTCAAAACATCGCTTTCCACATCAGCGGTGATAGCCTGAAGCACTTCACCGTCCGCCGTCACCCGTTCAGCCACTTCCACTACCCGCTCATACAGCATTTCGGGTAGCACAATTTGCCTGGCGAAAATGTCGGGCCGGTTTTGGTAGCCAATGCGCAGGCCGTCGCGAAAGCCCTGGGTAGTGATGAAGAGGGTGCGATCGCCCTTCCGCTCCAGCAGCGCATTGGTCGCTACCGTCGTCCCCATTTTCACTACGGCAATCTGCTCAGCGGGAATGGGTGCGTCTGGTGCGACAGCCATCAGTTCGCGAATCCCTTGAATCGGCGCGTCGGCATAGCGGTCAGGGTTTTCTGAGAGCAGCTTGTGAACCTGCATAGTGCCATCGGGCCGCTGCGCCACAATATCGGTAAAAGTGCCACCGCGATCAATCCAAAACTGCCAGCGGTTATCCCTGTCTGCGCTGTGCTGAGAGCTGATAGTCGTCATGCGATCGCCCTGACTGAAGGAGTTGCCTCTAAACTTAGGCGCTCCCTCTTATACTTTCAAGCGTCAGCTCGTTGAAAATACGACCACGACCTGGATGCTCACCTTTTTAAGCCTGATAGCGATGGGAGCCGTATGGTAGCGCGACCACGATTCGGCAAGTTTTCGCCAATTGTTAACTTTTCTAGGGTGTGACAGCTAGGGACAGTGGTTCTTTTGAGGTGCAGTGCCTTTGCCACAAAAACGCTTGCTACGATCCCAATTCGGCAGGCTTTGCCCTGATTGAGTTATCTGTCAGGCAAACAGCTATAAGGGCCATCCAGCCTGAGGAAACAGCGCCAGGAAATTCGAGCACATAGGAGATAATGAATAGGCAACGAGCAGATAATGAGCAGAATTTTGATCTCAGCCGCTTTAGCCCGATTGATGTCTGGTCAAGGCTGTCTTTCTTGTGCCACTGACAAACCTGGAATAGCACAGACAAACTAAAACACGATCAAACTGATATTTGTTTAGTAAGGCAGTTCATTCTATATATTCTGCCGCCACTCCATACCTGCGAAACAGGGCATTCGATAGGCCCAAATTCACAGGTTTCAGGAATAAGTACCGAAGGCTATGAAGATTAACGTATGTACTCCCGGCTTTCCCCATTGTTCTGCTTTACTGCTTTTAATCAAGCCTGGAAAATGTAAATAGTCGCCCGTGACTAATCGCCCAGCGACTGCGCAGAAAGCAGACATTTTCGACTGATAGCTCCATTGAAAGGGCTTCGCTCCGATCCTCTGTTGCTCTATGGCCCCCGCTGGCTGGGCACACTATTAAGTAGGGTGACCCCAGCCACTTCCCAACTCTGTAACCCGCTACTTCATACCATCATGAAAGCTACGTCCGACTACATTGACATACGCCCTGCTAGCGGTTCGCTAGATGACAGTGAAGACGAGCTGCGTGAGCCGTCCGAGTTCGATATATCATCAGCCTCTGAGGACAGTAGCGACGTGCATATTGAAGGGTTGGATTCCGACGCGCATGCTAAGCCCAGAGCAACACGCACCACTGATTTAGTCCGACTGTATCTGCAAGAGATTGGTCGGGTGAATCTGTTAGAGCGAGATGAGGAGGTAGCCGAAGCCCAGCGGGTACAGCATCATATGGAGCTGTTAATACTTCGCAACAAGGCCGCAGAGACCATTGCCGGGCCGCTATCTACCTATGTTAAGTTGATCAACACCCGCGATCAGCTCACTGCGCAGCTCAGTCATCGCCCTTCCCTGGAGCGCTGGGCCACCACTGCTGGGTTGCCAATCGCCGAGCTAAAGCCGACCCTGGCGGAAGGCAAACGGCAATGGGCGAAGCTAGCTGATCTCAGCGTAGAGGAACTGGTTAGAGTACAGGCTGAAGGCATCCGGGCCAAAGAGCATATGATCAAAGCCAACTTGCGCCTGGTGGTGTCAGTGGCTAAAAAGTATCAAAACCGTGGCCTGGAACTATTGGACTTGATTCAGGAAGGCACTTTAGGTCTGGAGCGGGCAGTCGAAAAGTTTGACCCGACTAAGGGCTATCGCTTTAGCACCTATGCCTACTGGTGGATTCGTCAGGGGATTACGCGGGCGATCGCCACTCAAAGCCGCACTATCCGCCTACCGGTTCACATCACCGAAAAGCTCAACAAAATCAAGAAGGCCCAGCGCAAAATTTCTCAGAGTCAGGGTCGCACTGCCAAAGTCGAAGACATCGCCCAAGAGCTAGAGATGACCGTCGCTCAGGTGCGTGAGGTGCTCCAAAAAGTGCCCCGGTCAGTATCTTTGGATACCAAGGTAGGCAAAGACCGCGATACCGAGCTAGGCGATCTGCTCGAAACTGACGACATTTCGCCCGAAGAGCAGCTCATGAGCGAGTCTCTCAAGCGTGACTTGCAGCAGCTACTGGCTGACCTGACGACTCGGGAGCAGGAGGTCATTAGCCTGCGTTTTGGGTTAGATGACGGCGTGCCCTATTCACTGGCAGAAATTGGCCGAACGCTAGAGCTTTCACGTGAGCGGGTTCGTCAAATCGAATCCAAGGCTTTGCAAAAGCTGCGTCAGCCCAAGCGCCGCAACCGTGTCCGCGACTACCTGGAGTCGCTGGGCTAGGGCTCAACCAAATTTCCTGTTGACTATCTCCTAACGCATCTTCGCAGGCATATTACCGATGCCTGCGTTTTTTTGTCTGTGGGCGATGTGGCTTGAGCTACACTGGAGCGTCTGTACGGGGCAAGCCAGATGACTCACGTAGATGCTGCTCAGCTCTGGAATGCGCCGATACCCGGCATAGAGCTTTTCAAGGCTCAGCTATTTCAGCACCGACTGGGCAAGCACTTTCACAACGCCTACGCGATTGGACTGAATGAAGGTGGTCAGGGCCGATGCCTGCACCAGCGGGAGACGCACTATCATGCGCCGGGCAGTTTCAACTGCATTGACCCCTATGAAATTCATACGGGCGAACCTGCTTCTGCTGACGGCTGGGCATTTCGAACAATTTATATCAGTCTGCCAGCGGTCAAACAGGCGCTAGCTCAACTCGGCTGGTCGGCGCAGCAGCTTCCTCACTTCCCTAAAATCATCGTGAACGATGATTCGCTGCGATCGCACTATCGCCAGCTCTTTCAAGCCCTAAGCGAGTCACCTTCTCAACTCACACAGCAATCTCTATTACTCCAATTTCTATCGCGACTGTTCTCCAGACATGCTCAGCTTCGCCCCCAGCAAAGAAGGGCAAAAGCAGAGTCAAAAGCAGTCTCGCTGATTCGAGACTATCTGGAAGTGCATTGCGTAGAAAACATCTCGATTGACGATCTCGCTAAGCTAGCCGGTCTTAACCCCTACTATTTAATCCGTTGTTTTCGCCAGCAGGTAGGCATCCCACCCCACCGCTACAAGCAGCACTGGCAGCTACTAGCCGCCAAGCAAGCCCTGCATACTGAAAAGCCGCTGGCCGACATTGCGACTGAATACGGTTTCTATGATCAGAGTCATTTTACTCGCGCCTTTAAGCAAACCTTTGCCCTCCCGCCGGGCGCTTATCGGAAGGTCAATTTTATCCAATCTTGAGACCGCTGATCTGCGTAAGCTAGGGCAACTCTTTGCCCGATGTCAGTGAGACCATGACCTTAATAAAAGACTTTTCCATTTCTGCGGTCATTGCTGGTTTTGTCACGGTATTAGTGGGGTTTACTAGCGCCGGAGTGCTTGTTTTTCAGGCGGCGCAAGCGTTAGGAGCCTCGCCTGCGGAGATTGCTTCCTGGATGTGGGCACTAGGGATTGGCATGGGAACCACCAGCATTGCGCTGTCATGGCACTACCGGGTGCCTGTCATAACTGCCTGGTCTACACCCGGTGCGGCCATGCTGATTACGGCGGCGGCGGGGGTTTCGATGCCGGAGGCGATTGGGGCTTTTTTGGTCTGTGCAGTGTTGATTATGCTCTGCGGATTTACCGGCTGGTTTGCGCGCGTGATGAATTTGATTCCGATATCGCTGGCTTCGGGGCTGCTGGCTGGCGTGCTATTGCAATTTGGGCTGAATGTGTTTGTGGCGATGCAAACTCAGTTTGTGATGGTGTTTGCAATGTTTTGCGCTTACTTACTGATGCGCCATGCCCTGCCTCGCTATGCGGTGCTATTAGCACTTGTGCTCGGGCTTTTGATTGCGGGCGTCCAGGGATTGCTTGAGCTAGAGACGGTCAGCTTGCAGCTAGCGCGGCCCGTGCTTACGCTGCCTCAGTTTTCTGCGAGTGGTGTTGTGGGCGTAGCGCTGCCGCTGTTCATCGTTACCATGGCTTCTCAAAATGTGCCTGGGGTCACCACTATTCGTGCCTTTGGCTATAATGCGGTGCCGATTTCTCCGCTGATTGGCTGGACGGGGATGGCCACTTTCTTACTTGCGCCCTTCGGTGCATTTGCGATTAATCTTTCTTCGATTACAGCCGCGATTTCGATGGGACGGGAGGCGCATGAAGATCCACAGAAGCGATATGTGGCTGGGATCGCGGTGGGCGTGTTTTACCTGATAATCGGGCTGTTTGGGGCGACTGTGGGAGCCGTGTTTGGAGCGCTGCCTGAGGAATTGGTGCTGGCGATCGCAGGACTTGCTCTGTTCGGGTCGATTGGGAATGGGTTGGCGATCGCCGTGGCAGATGAGCGCGATCGGGAAGCCGCCTTAATCACATTTTTCGCAACGGCCTCCGGCCTCACCCTATTTGGCATTGGCTCAGCGTTTTGGGGTTTGCTCGCTGGTGTGCTTGCCACCTTAATTCAGGCAGCTAAGAAACCCTAACTCCCTCAAAAAAACTTAGCCCTCCTTACAGACAGAGAAGCTTGATCAATCGGTTCATTGTAGAAATCAGGGATGCCGAATCCAGATCGTCACTGAAGAGGAACAAAACAGCGAGTCGTTTCCTAGCGGCGTTAAGGATTCTATCGCTTCTATTTGTAGCTTTGCCTATTCCCAAAATGAACCCCGAATCGCTCAAGCGGCGCTGAAGTTTATCGTTTCTTCACTATTTTACCTGTATTCTGTAGAGTCTTATGTAGCACGCAATTTCAGTAATTTTTCTCATGGTACCGTAGCTTTACTGAATAAATCTTCCAACAAAAGTAAGCGTTTTGCGTTAGTAGTAAAGCCTTTCATCTCCCTTTCTGAAGAAGGGATAAAGGGCTCCGTAGAAACTCTGCATATCGAGGAAGCCCCCCTCACTCCTCTCTTAAAGGAAAATGTAGAGTCGCTAGCGCCAAGCAAATACTCGAAGAATGCCAGCAGATTGGATTAAGTGACGTTCACGGAATCGGTTTATTTGCAGCTCAGTTTATCCCTGAAGGGACAATCACGTGGCAATATTGCGCTGAATTTGACGCTGCCTACCAAGAGAGCGATATGCTCAAAATGTCAGATGCGGCAAGAGAGCAATTTCTGAAATATGCTTACTACGACAAAGATTTGAAGGCATACGTCCTTTGCTCTGATGACCAACGGTTTATCAACCACGAGGCCAAAACTCCCAACATCATTTCTACTCCTCGTCAAGACATGGCAGCTCGCGATATCTTCGTAGGTGAAGAACTGCTCTGCGACTATAATTGTTACGACGACACCTA
The DNA here is from genome assembly GCA_038315915.1 of Phormidesmidales cyanobacterium. GTDB lineage: Bacteria > Cyanobacteriota > Cyanobacteriia > Phormidesmidales > Phormidesmidaceae > Phormidesmis. The sequence continues at coordinate 654 of JBBQAC010000248.1, read as the reverse complement.
TTTCAATCGTGTGGGGATGCCTCATTTGTCGAAGTCTGTCCTAAGTACGGAGCGTTCCGCTATACCTATAAAGAGATCGTGTATATCTGTGTAGAGCTTGTCTGACTCTCAAGAGATAGCCCAAAGCGCCTTGCCACTGGCTCAATAAAGCCGAGGCCAAAACATTGACCTCGGCTTTCGCGTTCACGCTTACTCGGATGACAGCAAACAGCTACAAAGCCTAATCGAAGAGCTGGATGTATAAGCGAACTAGCTCAATGACCTGAGTTACTCTGCGGGCTTGTACCGTTGACAGCAGGCATAGCACACGTCTCCGGAAAGTTCGCCCCGCCGCAATAATAATCCTAAAAGTTCTCTAAACGGCTAAACTTCCCGGTCACCTCGTGTGCTGCTTCTCCGCAAGTCCTTGGTGTCGGAAAAATCTTCGTCGGATTTGCTAACCCTTTCTGATTCAGCGCACCTCGCACCCACTGCATCGTCTCCAGATCCGTTTCATTAAACATACTAGGCATGTAGCAGCGCTTATCCGCCCCAATCCCATGCTCACCCGAAATGCTGCCGCCCATCTGCACGCATAGCTTTAGGATGTCGCCTCCCAAGGCTTCTACCGCTTCTAGCTGCCCGGGAATACTGTTGTTGTATAAAATCAGCGGG
>JBBQAC010000314.1:0-4437 GCA_038315915.1 Phormidesmidales cyanobacterium | reverse complement strand
CTAGCGCTGCCGGTTCGATGCGCTCAAACAGCCGACGGTACGTGTCCGCGTGCGGAATCCCACGGGGTAACGACAAAAAGCTACTCAGCCACTGCTCGTGGCTTTCGCCGTAGGTCTCTATATCTTCCCAGCCCGTCGCCCTGCCGATAGTTGCCAGTATCGCTATCATCACGATGCTCAAAAACGGATGTTCCACGCCCTTGCTTCCACGCGGGTCAGAAAGCGCCGCGAAGTGCTCTAGCCACGCTGCTTGAACGGTCTCTGCATCCAATCCTGTCGCTCGCTTTTGAGCTTTCTTAGCCGCTTTATCCGAGGCGTTGGTCTGACTGAAACCTGGGCTCATCGCTACCTGCTTTAGGGGCGCTTTCATGATCTCGCTAGCAACCATACTTTGGCAACTTTTTTCTTGCGCTTACCCTGGACCCGCCCTGGAGCTGAGATAATCTATCCTTTAGGCTGTAGGAACTCAATAGGCTTGCATGAAGTTTTTGCTGGTGGAAGATGACGAAGTATTGGCAAGCGCGATAGAGCAACTGCTGGCAAAGCATCATTATGTGATGGATCTGGCCACAGACGGCGTTGCAGGCCGGGAAATGGCCGACGCCTTTTCCTATGACTTAATTCTGCTGGATTGGATGCTGCCCAAGCTAGATGGAATGAAGCTTTGCAGGCATTTGCGGAACGAGGGCAACGATACCCCGATTATTTTGATGACGGCCCGCGATGCTAGCACCGACAAGGTCGCTGGGCTAGATGCAGGCGCTGATGACTACCTGGTCAAGCCCTTTGAATTTGAAGAACTGCTTGCCCGTATTCGGGCTCTGCTGCGTCGATCTGAAGGGATTGTTTCGCCTATTTTACAGTGGGGCGATCTCAGCCTCGATCCGCGCAGTAGCGAGGTCACTTGCCAGGGCATTCCAGTGGCAATTACGCCTAAGGAATACGCCCTGCTGGAGCTGTTTTTACGCAATCCTAGCCGCATCTTCAGCCTGGATAATCTGCTGGATAAGGTGTGGCCGTTTGAAGACTCACCTAGTGTCGGCTCTGTCAGAACGCATATTAAAGGACTTCGCCAAAAGCTGAAAAAAGCAGGCGTTTCTGACATGATTGCCACGGTGTATGGGCTGGGCTACCGGCTAAAGTCGGTATCAGGCCATACGACGACGCCTGGTGGAGTTCCCAGTGGAGTGGCTACCGCCTCTAATGCGATCGCAGGGGAGGAGCGCAAGCTAGACCTGGCTTCACTGTGGCAGGCGATCAGCCCCACTTACTTGCAGCGCGTAGAGACTATGGCCAATAGTTTGCAGGGATTGGAGGCCGGGCCGATCAGCCTGGCTATTCGGCAGCAGGCTTTGGCAGAAGCCCATACGCTAGCGGGCTCTTTGGGGAGCTTTGGATTTAGATCAGCCACGGCGCTGTGCCGAGAACTTGAAAGTATCCTCAGCGCCAACGCCGATTTGAGCGCGGCGCATATCCACCGCCTGGAGACCGTGGTTACCCAAATTCAGCAGACCTTGGAGCAAGGGCTAGGGGAGACCTCTGCAACAGCGGTAGAGGCTGTGCCGGGTGAACCAGGTTCACCCCTAGCCTCAATCCCAACGACGGTAAAGCGACTGCCCGGACAGCCGTTTCAGCTACTGATGGTGGAGAATCGAGCCCATTCTGCCGATCAAACGCTGGGCGATCGCCATCAAAACTGGCTCCAGACCTTCACCGCAACGGCTCCCCACTGTCAAATCCAGGTTAGCGTAGTCGCGAGTATTGCCCAGGCCAGAAGCGTCATTTTCCCTCAGCAAGGTGCTGTCGAGCCGCCGCATATCGTCGTGTTCGATTTTGACGGCTCTCATGACCTGCCGGATAACGACAGCGCTGAATTTCAGCTCCTGAGGGAGATGCAGGCCCTACAGCCGCCGATTCCGAGGCTGGTGCTGACAGCGGTAGATAGCTTTGAAAATCGGGTGAGAGTGGCACGGAGGGGCGTATCTGGACTGCTACAGATGCCGACAAGCCCCGTGGAAATTCTGGAAACGGCCCTGCGGGTACTGCAAAAGGGTGCGCCGCCGACTGCCAAGCTACTGATTGTCGACGACGACCCGGTGATGCTGGCACTATTGCAAAGTCTGTTGCGACCCTGGGGTTTTCAGCTACAGCTCTTGAGCGATCCGCAGCAGTTTTGGCAAACGCTTGAACGGGTTGAACCTGATCTGGTATTGCTCGATGTGAAAATGCCACAAATCGACGGATTTGATCTGTGTCAGGTGCTGCGCAATGCTTCCCGCTGGCACGATCTGCCTGTTTTATTTATGTCGGCCTATACCGATGCTGAAACCATTCAGCGGGTGTTTTCGGCAGGGGCCGATGACTATATTCGCAAGCCGATTGTTGCCCCTGAGCTAGTGGCACGGGTGCTCGGTTGGCTGGAGCGATCGCGCATTCGGCGATTTCAGGCCGATATTGATAACCTTACCGGTGTCTCCAATCGGCGAAAATCAACCCAGTCGCTCAATCGGCTGATGAAGCTAGCACAGCAGCAGGATCAGACACTGTGCTTTGCCCTGATCGACTTTGACCATTTCAAGCAAATCAATGACAAGTACGGTCATCCGGCGGGCGATCGCGTTCTCAAACGCTTCGGCGAACATCTGCAATCTACCTTTCGCAGTGAAGATGTGGTAGGTCGCTGGGGTGGCGAGGAATTTGTGATAGGGCTGTATGGCTTGAGCTGTGAAGAAGGCACCTATCGCCTGCAACAACTGTTGCAGTCCTGGCAGCAGGCACAGTTTGAAGTAGATACCGAATCTCCTTTGGCCAGCCAGGATAGCCAACCCTTTCAGATCACCTTCACTGCTGGCGTTGCCGTTTATCCTCAGGATGCAACCGACTTGCAGGCGCTCTACCGGTCTGCTGACGAGGCTTTGTACAGAGCCAAAGCAGCAGGCCGTAACCGCATCTGTATTTCAAACATTCGCTAACCGACACGGCCAAAGATGGTTTCAACCCAGTAAAGTTGGCAAGCGTGGGACGCCATTTGTTCTCCCCAAACAGCAGCATTCCCAGAGGAGCCAGTGACCCGAAAAATACTAGTGGTTGACGATGAACAAGCTATTCAAATCATTCTCAAGGCATCGCTAGAATTCACCGCTGGCTGGCAAATCCTACTGGCTTCTTCTGGGCCAGAAGGCATGAAGGTCGCTCAAGCGGAGCAGCCCGAAGTGATTTTACTGGATGTCATGATGCCGGGAATGGATGGGATTTCTTTATTTCACCAGCTTCAGGCACAGCCGCTTACGCAGGATATACCCGTCATTTTCCTGACGGCACAGGCCCGAGAAGCGGAGCGCAAGGCGCTAGAGATACTGGGTACTGGCGTGATTTTGAAACCGTTTGAACCGGAGGCGATCGCTCGCCAAATTCGAACGCTATTAAGCTGGTCGGACTGAGCTTGAATAGAGCGCTGGGCAGATATAGCAAAGTGCGGATGCATTCGCGCTTTGCTATGCACTTTGCCTGCTGCTACACATAGCTTTCAGCCGTTGATACTGCACGAAGCAAAGTGCCGGAAGCTATAGATGAGTGGTTAATACTAGCCCCGGCACTTGACGCTGGCAAAGTTCTAAGTTGGCGATGAGAGCATCTTCACAAATTCCTCAGACTTGGGATCTATAACAGGAGTATCCACTACAAAGGCTTCTGAAAAGAAGTGAGGTCTACTAGCGAGGGAATTCACATGTTTAAGAAAATCGTTGTCGCGCTCGATCTCGACGAAACCTGCGTCACTCTTTTTGATAGAGCGCTTTCTCTGGCGCAGACGACTGGCGCAACGCTAGCGTTACTGAGCGTACTATCTCCTAACGGCGATGGTACCTTGCCCCTGCTGTCTTATCCGGGGATAACGGGCTATCCACTCACAATGGATGAAACAGTCTGGAGCGTTTATCAGCAGCGCTATCAGGAGTACAAAACTCAGGGACGCAGCGCCCTTTCTCGCTTTGCCGGTCAGGCTAAGGCGGCAGGCGTAGCCGCAACGTTTGCGCAGGTGACCGGCAATCCGGGCTGGACTATTTGCGATCGCGCCAAAACCGAGCAGGCAGACCTCATTATTGTCGGCAGTCATGGCCGCAGAGGGCTCAGCGAAATCCTCATCGGTAGCGTCAGCAACTATGTAACCCATCATGCGCCCTGTTCTGTTTTAGTCGTCCATGCCAGCGCGCTGAATAAAGGGGTCACTGAAGCTGAAAACCGAGAAACGTCCCGATCAAAGATCTCAACGACCGCATAAAATCCTCATTTTCTAGTTCTAAATTAAAGGCAGCAGAGTTAAGCGCAAGGTAAAAGTTTTATGAGTTACTGCATTTGTTGTCAGGGTTGTTTGCTGAGACATGTCCGCCATCGCGATATCCGCTGGTATTGCCCTAGCTGCCGGCAAGATATGCCCGC
>JBBQAC010000218.1:0-8019 GCA_038315915.1 Phormidesmidales cyanobacterium | reverse complement strand
CGCTTCCAGCGTCACTTCACCCTTGTACAAGTCAGGTACCAGCACCCGGTAGCCGACTTCTACCAGTTCATCGGCGACACCTTTGATCTGATCGTTTAATCCCCACCATTCCTGAATCACCACAATGCCCGGCGCAGTATCGTCGTCAGTGGGTTCTGCGTAATAGCCTGAGCAGCTTTTGCCGTCAGGACGCTGGAAGGTAATCATTTCAGCCATGGTGAATCTCTCGCAATAATGAACATGTCATTCGGAGTGTAAGCGAATCTCACACCCCGAGCTTTCTGGTATGACCTTGTATCAGCTACGCCGCCTGCTGGGCCTTCTGACCCTCACAGAATTCCTCAATCGCCCTGGCACAAAAGGCATCCAGGTCGCCTGGATTACGGCTGGTCACCAGGCCACTGTCCACATGCACCTCTTCATCTACCCAGGTGCCGCCAGCATTGCGAATATCAGTTTGCAAGCTGGGCCAGGAGGTCAGCGTGCGACCTTTGACCACATCTGCTTCGACCAGCGTCCAAGGGCCGTGGCAAATAGCCGCGACCGGCTTGGACTGCTCAAAAAAGGCTTTGACGAACTTGACCGCTTCTGCTTTGGTTCGCAGCGTATCGGGGTTGTGAACACCGCCCGACAGCACCAGCGCGTCGTAGTCCGCAGGCTTAACTTCAGACAGCGTTTTGTCAACCGGAAATTTGTCTCCTTTATCTGTATGGTTCATTCCCTGAATCTTTCCAGATTCTAAGGAAACCAGTTCCACGGTCGCCCCGGCGGACTTAATCTCTTCCCAGGGTTGGGTAAGCTCTACCTGTTCAAAGCCATCTGTCGCTAAAAAGGCAACGCGCTTACCGTTGAGTTTGCTGTTTTGACTTGGCATAATTATTTCTCCTTACTGCACAATAATTTCACTGGGAGAGTCATTTGCGCTCTCCCAGTGAATTTTCTTCAAAGACCTATTGTTCTAACTTTCACTGCTCTAACTTTCTATTAACTGTCTATATGAGTATCCATCAGGATCTCCGCGTTCAGTAGCCGAGAAATAGGACAATTTTCCTTGGCTTTTGCAGCCGCTTTTTCAAAAACGTCTTTCTCGCCATTTGGCAGCTTAGCAGTTACATCCAGGTGAATTTGGGTGACTTCGGGCGCATTGCCTGCAGTGCTGAGCGTCACCTTTGCGGTCGTTGTAATGCGGTCGGGCGTTACTCCCGATTCTCCCATAAAATCGGTCGTCGCCATCGTAAAACAGGCGGCGTGAGCAGCGGCAATCAGTTCTTCTGGATTGGTACCGGGATTCTCTTCAAAGCGAGTGCCGTAGGTGTATACCGAATCTTTCAGCACCCCGCTTTCAGTGGTGATTTTGCCTTGACCTTCTTTGACACTGCCCTGCCAAACAACTGTTGATTTACTATCCATAATAAATTTTCCTTTCAAAAACGATTAAAACTAACTATTTATCAACTATTTACCATAATCTCAGTTAGCGCCAGCGGCTTCGCCTTCATTAGAACAACTAACTTGCTACGATTTATCTTTCATCGGGCTGATTTGTCGAGTAGCATCAGGAATGGATGCCAGAGCGATAGGGAGTAATATGCGCCAATAGCGGGCTAGCGCTATCTTTCACACGAATGCCATATCCTCGTCATCCCAGCGTCAAATCGGCTGGCTATAGTGAAAATATTCTTAGCGTACGGACAGAACCTATCATGAGCGACAATCACTCCCCCTCTCATCAGCCTGCGACTCAGCCTAAGGCAGCCGGGAAACGCGTGGCGACCTCCCTCGCCCTGGTACTCTTTGGCGCTGGAACGGCCACTACGGGCGCTTATTACGCCTGGGGTCAGGGCCACAGCCCGGTTCCGGTCGCTACTGCGATCGCCGAACCCGCCTACCGCACGACGCCTACCAGTCTGGCCTTACCAGCGGAAGAACCCAATTCTATCTCTGATGTGGTGCAGGCCGTTGGCCCAGCGGTTGTGCGCATTGACGCGACTCGCACGGTTTCTAGCCGCAGCCAGCAGGTGCCCGAAGCTTTCCGGCGATTCTTTGGCGAGCAAATGCCTGAGGGCGTGCCTCAAGAAAGAACGCAAAGCGGCGTTGGCTCGGGGTTTATTGTCAGTGAAGATGGCCGCGTTATTACCAATGCGCATGTGGTAGAAGGGGCCGATACCGTGCAGGTTACGCTCAAAGACGGACGGAGCTTTGCCGGTAAGGTACTGGGCAGCGACCCGGTGACCGATGTGGCTGTGATCGACCTGGACGCGAACGACTTGCCGACGGTAGCTGTCAATCAGGGTGAACTGTTGCCGGGAGAAGTGGCGATCGCTATCGGTAACCCGCTCGGGCTCGACAACACCGTCACGGTGGGCATTATCAGCGCCACTGGCCGCACCAGCAACCAGGTCGGCGTCCCTGATAAGCGAGTAGACTTCATTCAGACCGATGCCGCTATCAATCCGGGTAACTCTGGCGGGCCGTTGCTCAATGCCCGAGGCGAAGTGATCGGCATGAATACAGCCATTATTAGCGGCGCACAGGGATTGGGATTTGCGATTCCGATGGAGGCCGTTCAGCGCATTTCTGACCAGCTTGTTGCCAACGGCAAGGTAGACCATCCCTTTATCGGCATCCAAATGGTGGATCTCACGCCAGAAATCCGAGACTCGCTCAATCAGAATCCCAACAGCGGCTTTACTGTCGATGCCGACAGCGGTGTGTTCGTCGCTGAGGTTGTTCCTGGTTCGCCTGCTGACAAGGCCGGACTGAAGGCCGGTGACGTAGTCCGACAAATCAACGGTGAGGCGATCGCCACTGGCAAAGAAGTGCAAGACGCAGTTGAGGCCAACGGTCTAAGCCGTGATCTGCGCTTGGAGGTCGAACGTGATGGCAACACTCAGGCTCTGTCGTTGCGCCCCGTGCCCCTGCCCGCTCAAGGATAGAGCAGAGCAAGTTAACCAGGTATGGCCAATAATGGGCGCTAGCGCACCGGATTTTCGGGGCCGCGTCCGCGATATTCGTCAATAAAGCTAGCAGCGGCTTTAGAGTCGAACTCAGACAGGGTTAGCTGCTTAGTCCAGGCGGTAAGGACGATGCTGTTACCCAGCCCGGCTTTGGGCGTGACTACAACCCCTTCCCAAGCGGCGGGAAATTCGTCTGCCCAGCCTTTTAGCTGCTGCATTGTTTCGTCAGTTGGGCTGTCATAATAAATGACAATGTTGCCGTGCTCCAGGGAATGCACGAGCTGTTCGGGCCGCTGCTCTTGGGGGTATACACCGGGCACGATGGGATTTGGATCGTGAGGGCCGGAAGTGGGAAAGTCTTTTGTGTAGTCTACCGGCTCACCGGGGGCGACGTGCTTTCGGCCTTCGTCTGGAGAGGTCTCTACCGCAGTCAGGGCAGCTTGCCCCTCGGCGGTATCCGGCTCAAAGTCAACCTGCTGCGGGCGATTTCGGTACCAAAGAACAGAAATGAGGCCGACCATCACGATTGCCAAGCCCGCTGGCCCCAGAATTGTTTTCACAATGCCAGAGCTTTTTGCGGTGCGGCGTCTGGACTTTGCGCGGTTGGCTTTTGGCTTACTTTCGGGTTCGTTCATCTGTGGATGGGTGACTACAGCAGAGGTAATGGGCGATCGCTACGGATACGCCCTGAGAACTGGGCTAATACTGGGTTGATTAAGCTTAAAAATGGAGGCTGAAAGACCGTCCGTTTCACAATATAGCGCAGCCTTTTAATTTCCTGCGCTGTTAACACTGACGACCATCCAAACGCTTGAAGATTGACCTTATAGTTTACTAGAGAGTGTAGACTAGGGTTCAGTACAGTTATTCGGCAGGACATAGATGGAAACAGCTGTGGCAACGCGCTTAAAAATTGGCGAGGTCTCCAAGCAAACCGGAATTGCAGTCGGGGCGTTGCGCTACTACGAAAGCTTGGGCTTGCTGAGGTCCAAGCGGGGCGAAAACAGCTATCGCTACTACGCGCCAGCAGCCGTGCAGCAGGTTCAGTTCATCAAAAAGGCTCAGGCTTTGGGGTTTTCGCTTGAAGATGTCGGTGAGGTGCTGAATGTGCATCAGCAGGGGGATGTGCCTTGTGATTTGATGCGATCGCTGCTCCAGGAGAAAATTGAGCAGGTCGAAGCGCAAATTCGGGAAATGGACATTTTCAAGCGCAGTTTGGAACGATACCGGGATAGCTGGGCCTCTTCAGAGGCTCATCCTGGGCCAGGAGATATCTGCCCGCTGATTGAGACGGTGCCTTTGAATGCGTAAACCGGCATGTACAAGCATCGTTGGGCTGTGGTTTGATAGGTTGTGATTTATTCGGTACGCGCTATCCTTGACGGGGCAATGACTCGCCCGATTCATTGCTAACAAGGATGTTGTTAAGAGATTATTTCTGTGGCCATATCTCAGTCCAAGCCATCCAAACCCTATAGTAGACTTCCGCTCAAGCAAGAGTATTTGGACATTCTGGCCCTGTCTGCCTGGGGCATCTTGTTTCTTTACTACTGGCTGAGCGATCAGCTCAGGCTGCTCATTCATCCCCGTTTTTTTTGGGCGGTGATTGCAGCAGGATTTGTTCTGCTGACGCTGGCGGTGTTTCGAGCGGCTGCCGTCCGTCGGCCTCAGGGAGCCGTCTCGTCAGCCGCCCATATTCGGACATTGCCCGTAGGCTGGGGAAGTATGCTGCTGCTAATAGTGGCGGTAGCAGGAGTAGTGATTCCAGTTCAGCCGCTGGGCAGTCAGGCTGCGCTCCAGGAAGGCTTTGGGCTAGCAGAGCTGCCGCCCTTGCGCACTCAGGTACAGCGCTTTACCGGCGGCGTGCAGCCCGCTGATCGCAACCTCAGCGACTGGGCCAGAACGCTGGCAGTGTATCCCGAACCGGATTCTTATGAGGGTAATCCGGTTGAAGTCTCTGGGTTTGCTGTGTATGCGCCCGAACTGCCTGACAACATGTTTATGATTACGCGGTTTGTGATTCGTCACTGTGCGATTGACGCGGTGCCCATCGGACTGCCGGTGATGATAGAGGGATCCCGCAGCGCTTACCCTCAAGATGGCTGGTTTGTCGTGAAGGGCAACATGGCGACGGTAGAGTTAGGGGGTGCCCGAAGAGTGGCGATCGCCCCAACCGATATTTCATCTATTCCCGAACCCAGCGATCCTTACGAGTATTAAGAGCAGTAGCCCTGATGAGTTTAACGCTGTACTTTGTGCGCCACGGCGAGACTACCCATAGCCAAACCGACCGATTTTGCGGCGAGCTTGACCCCGGCCTGACCGACGTAGGTGAGACCATGGCCAAGGCTTTTTGCGACAGCTACGCAGAGTTGCCCTGGCAGGCGGTTTTTGCCAGCCCGATGAAAAGAACGGTTGCTACCGCAAAACATCTGTGCGAGGCCACTGGCATGGAAATGCAGCGGCGAGACGGCCTCAGAGAAATGCGCTATGGCGACTGGGAAGATCGCTCGAAAGAATATGTGCGGCAGCATTACCCTCAAGACTATGAGCGCTGGACTGCTGAACCTGCTTGGAACCCGCCCACAGCCGGAGAAACCGCCGTACAGGTCGCCAGTCGCGCCTCACTGGTAATCGCTGAGATTGCCGACACTTACCCTGCCGGGAATGTGCTGGTGGTCTCTCACAAAACCACGATTCGAATCATTTTATGTAGCCTGCTAGGGGTTGACCTGGGCCGGTATCGCGATCGCATTGCCATGCCCGTCGCCGCCGTCAGCGTGATCAAGTTCGACGAGCATGGGCCGCTGCTACAAAGGCTGGGCGATCGCGGTCACTTACCCAAAGAGTTTTTGATTCGGGCGGGCACTTAACCCGGCGTTCACCTAAACAATCGGATAGGACTTGAGGCCGCTAGCTTCCAAAGGCAAAAAGACTGTCCAGGTCGTGCCCTGATTTGTCCGTTCGCGGACGGTGAGCTTAGCGCCCAAAGCGTGGAAAAGGTTCTTGGTTGCTTCCAGGTTAAGGCTGAGGCCACCGGTTTCGGGTTGAAACATCAGGAGATGGCCCAGCGACTGGAGCGGCGGCGGTGAGCAGAGGGGGGCGGTATGCGGCTGAGTCGGATCGACCTGCGACTGGAACTGAAGCTTGAGCTGATCGCCCACATGAGCGACGTGAAGCTGAATGTGGCTACCAGGAGAAACGCTGTGAGTAAATAGTTCCACCAGGCCAGTAAGCACATGCTGAAGCATCGTCGGGTCGCTGGCCACCATCGGTAGCTCTGGCGGCAGACCCACTTCCAAAGAGAGGTTGCGGCGCTGGGCGGCTTGCTGCCACTGAGGAATGGCTTGTTGAAAGACCTGATGAAGCGCGATCGCACTCAAAGGCGATTTTGGCAACTGACTGGCCGCTTCTAGCTCTACCGCCCGGAAAATCAGGCTGAAGCGGTCTATCTGTTGAGTGCATTCGCGGTCAATGCTTTGCAGCCGCTTGATCACCTGAGCCTCTAAGTCCTGGCGCTTGAGCAGCGATCGCGTGTAGGTGCGAATCGTCGTCAGCGGGGTGCGAATTTCGTGGGCCATCGCCTTCAGCAGTTCGCTATCAGAGAACTGACCGTTAGCTGGGTTTAAGCGATCGCCACTCTCCCCAGTCACATGCGTAAAGGCTTCCCCCTGCTGCGGGGCAGGCTGAGCTGTCGGCTGAGGTAAGCAGGCCAGCATCCAGCGGTTGAACTGGCTGACAATGCGATAGTGCGGATCTTTGGCCGCAAACTTTTCCACCAGCGGCTCAATAAAGTCGAGCTGCTGCGGGCGGGTGAGGTGAATGCGCGATCGCAGCAGTCGCCATACCGAATTCACCACCTCCGGCATGAACGAAAACTGAAAGCGCAGCTCAGCGTCAGCATCCTGACCCAGTACCAGCACCAGCGCGAACTCGGATGTGAACACCAGGGCAAATCGCTCCTGTACCAGCGGATCGTCTTCTAGCAATGGGAGCAGCCGCGTCGCCGGAGACTGCTTTTTAAACTTTTGCTGAAACAGCCGACCAACCGGCGTCAGAGCGCTAAACGCCGAAGCAAACTGCTCTGAAGACTGCGGTACGAAAGTCCAACTGTGAACCTGCGGAATCAGAGTCGGATCGCTCAATAGCGGTACCGGCCCTGATAAAATAAGCGCCTGAGGAGACTGCTGGCGCGATGATTTTTTATCTCTGACAGACCTGCGAAAGGCCGAACGAGAAGCAGATCGGTGAGATTCTGAATTGCGGTTAATCTGCTGGTTCAGGAGTTGGGTAAGGGCGGCGATCGCCCCCTGCCATTCACGCTCGGCACGCTGCTGCTTAGCGGCAGCGGACAACAGGTCGCTGACCGTTTTGTGATCGGCGTCAGCCGCGAACTGATCGCCCGTGGCAAATTCACCCAAGGCAACCAATGCACTAATCGTAGGTAAAAGCTGATCCGTTGCGCCCATAAGACTTGATAGCGGTGTGCCGACGACGGTATGCGTGGCTCATATATCCCCTATCTCACACTACCGGGAAGCTCCTGATCGTGACTATGGGTAGAACCGAACGTTCTTGGAGAAGTTTTGTCAGTGGAAGATCAACCCTCGCCTGCCACTACTGCCCGTGGCGCTGACGTGAGCTTGCCAGTGATTATCGGCCCCGGTTTCCATGCCGCTCGACTGACCGATCAGATGGTGCGATCGCTACCTGCTTTTACTCGCCCTTACGTCGTCAGCGCCCTACCAGCCGATCCCCTGGGCGCGTTTTACTGGCTAACCGAAACCCTGGGATCACCTCAGGAAAAGCGATCTAATCCGCTGCCATTAATCGCCATCGGCTTTAGTGCGGGCGTCGTCGGTCTGGCAGGGGCACTCACCCTATGGCAGCAGCAAGGTGGGACAGTGGCCCGGTTCTTTGCGCTAGATGGCTGGGGAGTGCCGGTAATTGGCCTGCCGGTCTGTCGCCTCAGCCACGATTTTTTTACTCACTGGAGCACGCTGCCACTGGGGTCTGGAAAAGTTAACTTTTATGCCGATCCGCCTGTCGATCATCTCCAGCT
>JBBQAC010000260.1:0-6022 GCA_038315915.1 Phormidesmidales cyanobacterium | reverse complement strand
AGTGACCGCTGCTGACAGAGGCTTCGTACCATTTGGCGATCGCATCCCCAATCCCCGCAATCAGCGTGCGCACAGGGGCAGTCGCGACCAGGTCATAGTCCAGCACTATCATCTCCGGACAGCTTGGCAGCGCCACGTCGTACAGGAAAGCGCCCTCGTCAGAATAGACGTTCGACAGCGCTGTCCAGCCCGCACAGGTCGCCGCCGATGTCGGTACGGTGGCAATCGGCAGGCGGCGCTGATAGGCCAGTAGCTTGGCCGCATCCAGTGCTTTGCCGCCGCCAATGCCAATGATACAGTCGGCGCTGTGAGTATCTGCGGCCTGGTGCAGTGCCACTAGGGCAGCTTCGCTACAGTCTTTTTGATAGGTGGCCGTGGCTGTGGCAAGTTCAGCTAGCGGCGTGGTCAAAAAAGGGAGAGCGGCAGCTAGAGAGCGATCGCCCCCTACCAGCAGCGGTCTCGCTCCCAATCGGGCAAATAGTCTCCCGCTATCCGCCAACACACCCTGTCCGCGAATCACCTGTGCCGGGGCAATATTCAAAATCGCAAAGGTGGAAGAGACCATAGGAATGCTCACAGGTAGCGGCAGAAAGTTCTTATATCCAAAATTATGACGCAGCTTCGTGGGCCTTTGCGAGCTTGTCGGGATAAATTTCGACCGTCGGCGATTTTACATCTGCCCTGGTTCCAGGGGTGACTTTGCCCACATACACTAGCTCTGAGATCCCCGGCTGATGGACAATCGCTCGGGCTCTAATGGTTGGTGTGGTCTGACCTGGCCCGCCAATTCGACTGGGCTTGAGTAAATTACTCGCAGCCTGCAATAGCGTTGCCTCTAGCTCAGTTTCGGTGATGGCATTTGGCACCGTAATCACCACCTGCGACGAGCCAGAATCGAACACCGTTTCAAAAGGCACTGCTCCGGGTACCACCATTCGCACCAGCGGCTGAAAGCTCAAGCCAAAGAACCCTACCGTTAGCACGCCCATAAAGCCGGTCGCGCCCACCAGCCGAAAGCGAAACCCCCACTTCAGGAAGAAAGCGATCGCCGTCACCAGGCCAAAAGCCAACGTGCCAATCGCAAACCAGCCAGAGACTTGCCAAAACTGTTCGGGAGTAAGCATAAGCATCTCTAAAAACTGTGATCAATTATAGGGTTTTCCTACCCCCCTCCCGAGGATTTGAAGATTCTCTACCGCCGAACCCACTCTGGGATAACTAAACCTTGACGGCTAGCGATCGCGCGTCAGCACTCCCTATCAATCCCTAATCACTTCCTATGGTGGTCTCTCAACGCTTCCGCGACCGGCGGTGGATTATTCTCTTCGCGCTCGGCCTCTTACTGACGGTGGGCAGCAGCATTTGGCGTATTACCCACACCCCGCCACTTATCGCTGAGACGCTTCAGCCTGCGCTCAGCCCACTGCCACAAGATCCCTACGTACAGGTCTTTTTCAATCAGTCCGAAGCCAGCGTCTACACCGACTCCTATCGTCAAGTTGAGCGTTACGGCGACGACCTTGAACAGGTTGTCATTACCGCTATTGAGCAGTCTACTCGCTCTGTTGATATTGCCGTTCAGTCGCTGAATTTACCGCATCTGGCTCAGGCGATCGTCCGGCGCGCCCAGGCAGGTGTCGCCATTCGTATCGTGATCGAAAACCAGTATGCCAACCCGACTTCGGCAGCGGCCAGGCAGGAACAGGCTGAAGCTTGGATAGGAATTGCGGACAGCGATCGCGATGGCACTCTCACCCCCCTCGAACTCGCTCAGGCCGACGCTCTCCAAATCCTCCGCACCGCCCACATTCCGCTTATAGACGACACTGCTGACGGCTCTAAAGGCAGTGGCCTGATGCACCACAAATTTCTGATCATTGATGGTCGCTGGGTGCTGACTGGCTCGGCCAACATGACCCTATCCGGCGTGCATGGTGACGCCAGCGATCTGGCCAGTCGGGGCAACGCCAATGTCTTACTTAAAATTGACAGCCCGACGCTAGCTGAGCGCTTTACCAGCGAATTTAACCGGATGTGGGGCGATGGCCCGGGGGCTCGGCCTGACAGTCAGTTCGGCCTGAAAAAAGCGCATCGCCCTGCCGAACTCATCTCGCTGCCCACCGGAGATATCACCCTCCAGTTCTCACCACTATCGCCCACCAAGCCCTGGAACGATAGCGTTAACGGCCTGATTGCCCGCACCCTCGCTCAGGCCAGCCGCAGTATTGATCTGGCCCTTTTCGTCTTTTCTGAACAGGGGATTGTCAATCAGCTAGCGCCTCGGGTACAGGCAGGAATTATGCTGCGAGCGCTGATCGATCCAGGGTTTGTCTATCGCAGCTACAGTGAAGCCCTCGATATGCTGGGCGTAGCCCTCCCCGATCAGCGCTGCCGGATAGAAACGGGCAATCAGCCCTGGCTGACGCCCATCACCTCCGTTGGCACACCCCGACTGCCCCCAGGGGACAAGCTCCATCACAAATTTGCGGTGATCGACGGCACTACGGTCATCATCGGATCTCAAAACTGGAGTCAGGCCGCAAATACCGAAAATGACGAAACGCTGCTGGTAATCCGCAATGCGACTGTAGCCGCCCACTTCAGTCGCGAGTTTGAACGGCTCTATCGCGATCCGTATCTTGGCAACACGCCGCTGCTACAGCGAAAGATAGAGGAAAGCCGCCAGCGCTGTCCCTCCTTTTAGTGGGCTTTCCTAAGCTATTTGCTCACTGATGAGCTGTGCCATTTTGGCAGCGCTATCGGTCGTTGCTAAGCGGCGGGCCGCTGTCGCCATTTGACTGAGCTGATCGGGCGTTTGCAGCAGATCCAATACCAGCGCCTGAAGCTGCGCAGCGGAGAGATTGGCCTGCTGATGAAGTTGCGCTGCGCCTGCCGAACTGAAGGCAACGGCATTAAAGGTCTGATGGTCTTCAGCGGCGAAGGGATAGGGAATCAGGATGGACGGGGTGCCCGTAATCGCTAGTTCAATCAGTGTCCCGGCTCCGGCCCGGCTTACGGCCAGGTTAGCTCGCTGAAAGAGCGCCGCCATGTTGTGGTAAAAGGGGCGACAAATATAGTGCGGATGGCTGAAGCTACTGGCTTCCGGATCGCTAGTGCCGGTGAGATGAACCATCCAAGCGCCCGTTGCCAGCCACTCGGGCGCACACTCACGCACGAGTTTATTGACGGCTACTGCGCCCTGACTTCCTCCCACGACGACAATCAGCGGCACGTCTGTAGGAATATCGGTATCAGTTAGATCCGATAGATCCTGTTGAGTGGAGGGAGCGGCGATCGCTTCTAAAAACTGCGATCGCACCGGCGTCCCCACCACTGCCGTCTCAGCTTTAGGCAAATACTGAGCCGCTTCTGCAAACCCTAATGCCACCGTCGTACACCAGGGGCTTAGCCAGCGGGTAACTTTTCCTGGTAGTGCATTAGACTCGTGCAAAATCGCCGGTAGCCCCAGCGAGCGAGCAGCAATAATCGCGGGCGCGGCAATGTAACCGCCAGTGGTAAAGACGCCCTGAAAATTGCCTCGCTTGAGCAGGCGGCGCACCTGGGCTGTAGATCTGGCAAAGCCCGCTGATAGCTTTAGCGTACTCAGCCCAAACCCACCCTGAACGCCGCCCATGCGCACCGTATGAAGAGGATACAGGTCTGGCACAAGCTGAGTTTCCAGACGGTCGGGGACACCGAGCCATTCAATTTTGCAGTGGGATAGCTGCTGAGCGGTGGCGATCGCTGGAAACAAATGCCCGCCCGTCCCGCTAGCGGCAATCAACAGTTTAGGATTTGTCGGTAAACCTTCGCCTATACTCATCGTCGTTCAGCGATACCTCAAAACCAGGCTCTACAAAAGGAACCAGGAAATACAAATTTCAGGTTACCTTGGTTTAAGCATCGAAAGAAAAATTCTGATCGTTTAGCCATACATACCTCAATTAGGAAGCGCAAACCTATGACCTATCGCCGAAGCTGGTTCAAAAAAGGGCAGATTGCTGCTTTGGTCTGCGGCATGACCTTGACCTGGGGCGGTAGCCCTGGGGCGCAGGCAGCTTCGCCCGAAACCGCCCCTGTTGATCTGGTGAACGCCATTGAGCAAATCGAAACAGCCGCTACAGCAGGCGATGTAGCGGCTGTGATGCAGAACTACAGCCCAGAATTTACCAATGGCGATGGGTTTACCTACGAAACGCTGTCAGCCGCGCTGCAAACGCTCTGGCAGAGCTACGACAGCCTAACTTACCGTGTCGAGCTACAGTCCTGGGAGCCCTCAGACAGCGGCTATACCGCCGAAACGGTTACCTACATCGACGGTACTCAGGTGAGCAACGGTCGGCCCGCTCAGCTAGAATCCGTCATTCGCTCGCAGCAGACCTTTGCAGACGGCAAAATCATCTCGCAAACGACGCTGTCTGAGCGCAATCAGCTCACCTCTGGAGCAATGCCCCCAACGGTCTCTGTGATTTTGCCAGAGCAGGTGGCTCCGGGCGAGAGCTATGACTTTGATGCGATTGTGATGGAGCCGTTGGGCAATCGCTATTTGCTAGGAGCGGCGGTTGAAGAAGGGGCGACCGCTGCTGACTTTTTCACGGGTCGCCCGGTAGAGCTAGAGCTACTGTCCGCCGGTGGACTGTTCAAAGTCGGCGAGGCCCCAGCGACGTCCGATAGCCGCTGGGTGTCGGCTCTGCTCGTCCGAGACGACGGCCTGACGGTGATCACTCGTCGTCTGCGGGTAGATTAGCGAGTCAAATTAGCGAGCCGTACCTTCGCTACTTCCACCTGCTGCATCGCTTCAACCAGGCTGCGTACAACTGCCACCATTGCCAGCGGATCGTTTAGCTTGTGGACGGCTGAGCCCACGCCCACGCCTGCTGCCCCAGCGGCGATCGCCATTGGCGCAGTCACATCCGAAATGCCCGAGGCGCAGAGCACTGGCACCGAAACGGCCCGAGAAATTGCATGAGCCGCCGCCAGCGTAGGCGCAGCTTTTTCGATCAGGCCGAGGGTGCCGCTGTGGGTGGGGCTGCTGCTGGTGCCGCCTTCTGTCTGAATAATGTCTGCACCAGCGGCGACGAGCGCTTCGGCAAGCTGCACCTGGGCATCGAGCGTGAGGATATGGGGGACGGTGACTGACAAGGTGATGTGGGGGAGGCGCGATCGCGTCTCCTTCGTCAGCGCCAATACCTCTGGCCCTTCAAACCGTCTGCCCTGCGCGTAAAAAGCGTCAAAGTTACCAATCTCTATCAGGTCAGCGCCCGCTTCTACAGCCGGGACAAACTGGTCGGGATCGACAGCAGACACGCAAATCGGCAGATCGATCAGGCTGTGCACCAATCTGACCAGGTCGGCATCTGCCGCAATATCGACGAACGTTGCACCACCTTGCTGGGCCGCTTGGACGACGTCGGCCACATTGCGATGGTCTAAATTGGTCAAGCCGCTGATAATTTTGAGGGCAGAGCCGTTTTCCAGGTCGCGCCGAAGGGAGGTTCGCTGGTTGAGAATAGTCATAGCGATCTATTTATTAGTTAAGGTTGCAAGCATTATTTTGCCAGAGATCTGGCCGCTGGGCCGCATCGATAGAGATGGCATTAGAGATGGGCGGGGGTTGTCACTCTCTCTGGCCCGTAGTATCATCAAAGACTGCGAAACAAAGAGTAACTATCACTCCTTGCTGGTTCGACCAGAGACTTGGTTTTGTTAAAGACCAGAAGTATTTCAACTCAACCTAATTTATTATGCCTAAGCTCAAAACCCGCCGCGCTGCCGCCAAACGGTTCCGCCGCAGTGGAAGTGGCAAAATCATGCGCCGCAAAGCCTTCAAAAGCCACCTGCTAGAGCGGAAATCTCCGGCTCGCAAACGCCATCTCTCCAAGGTGACGACGGTACATGAGACCGACGTGCCTAACGTAGAGCTGATGATGCCTTACTTGTAAAGGCTTTTTCTGCTAGCTCAGCATCAAAGATCTGGCTGAATTCAAATATTGACTCGGCGGACTGAGATGATCACAATTTT
>JBBQAC010000161.1:0-10239 GCA_038315915.1 Phormidesmidales cyanobacterium | reverse complement strand
ACCGCAGGCGGCACTACCATCGCCGTGCTGAAGAAATTAGTAGAAGCCGGTAAAATCGACCCTGAAGAGAAAACCGTAGTCTTCATCACCGGCAACGGACTGAAAACTACCGAAGCGGTGCAGGGCTACATCGGCGAGCCGCTCACCATTGAACCTAAGCTAGATAGCTTTGAGCGGGCCTGGGAGCGAGCTAATACGCTCAACCGCTTGGAGTGGCAGCAAACTCAGGTATAGTCATTGCTGCGTCACATCTGTTTTTTAGCGAGATACTTTGAAAAGACATGGCCGTTAAGGTTTTAATTCCGACCCCCCTGCAAAAGTTTACCAACGACGAAGCTACCGTCGAGTGCGACGGTGGCAACATTGTTGAACTGATGAATACGCTTGAAAGTAAATATCCGGGCATCAAAAAGCGTCTCTGTGACGAGAATGGAGAGCTTCGCCGGTTTGTGAATTTCTACGTGAACAGCGAAGACATTCGTTTTTTAGATAACAAAGAGACTGCGCTCTCTGACGGTGATGAAGTTAGCATCGTTCCCGCAGTCGCAGGCGGTTGATTCAGTCGCTGATCTGAACCTTCTATAACAATTGAGCTGTCGTCATGGTCTCTGTATTTCTGGGATTTGCGGCAGCTTTTTTGTGGGTTCATGCGTACGCTAAACTGCAAATTTTCCCTGTTGCTTGAGCACATCTAAAAACATTTTGACGGCGGGCGCGGGTGGCGTGTTGGCGAGGATGGCTGCGCCAATGACGCGATTGAGGCGGATGGGGAGCGATCGCACATACACCCCGTCCGGAATCGGCAGCGCCGCGAGTCGGGGCAAAATCGCCGCGCCCAACCCCTGTGCCACCATACTCACAATCGTAGAATCTTCTTTGATCACGTAGCCCACTTCAAATGGCTGCTCCCACTTTGCCCAGTGATCGCGCACGGCACTTGTGCACTCCGCGTAGTTGAAGAGAATAAAAGAATAGCCAGCAAGATCTTCCCAGGTCAGATTTTTGGGCGGTGCCGGATCTACCTTAGGAAGGAGCACGACATACTCATCTCGGGCGATTTCTACCGTCCTAAATTCTTCCGAGCGAGGCAGCGGAATTAGGCCAATATCGGTTTGCCCTTCGCGTAAGGACTGTTCTACGCCAGCTGGATCGAGTTCTGCAAGGCTCACTTCAACATAGGGAAAATGCTGGCGAAAGCGGGCAATATTAGCGGGTAGCAGATGGGTCGCGGCGCTGCGAAAGGAGGAAATACGCAGGCGGCTGTTGTACAGACCCTTTTCTAAATTGACCTCGTATTCTATTTGCTCCTTGAGATCCAGCATTTTTTGGCTGTGCTGAATCACCCGTTCGCCAACGGGTGTGAGCTTAGCACCCAGTCGTCCGCGCGTGAGGAGTACGATCCCTAGCTCGGCTTCTAGTGAAGCGATCGCCCGGCTCACCGCAGACTGCGACACCTCCAAATGAACAGCCGCATCCGAGAATGTACCGGACTGCGCAACGGCTGATAAAACTTCGAGATGAAAGATGTTCATGGCTAACTTCTATTCGCTTTCAGCATACATACACACCAGCAGGCGATTTGATCCTGCCTGTTGCTAAGGCTAAGGTAGCAACAATCAATCAATCGGCTGATATCTTTCAGCAACATCTCACGGGGTTCCTATGTTCGAGCTGCTTCAATTCCAAAAGTTTAGAGACACGCCTAGCGTTCAGTTTTTTGACATTACTGTTGCCTCTTCAAACGCTCGGGATCTGGTCTGCCACACGGGCCCAGCCATCAGCCCAAACAATGCTCAAGATAGCAGTTGGCAATTTTATCTCCACCCCCGTCAGGAAGATAATTTGCTGGCGCTCTCTGGCGGTCGGACGTTTCATCTGGTCAACTTTGAGTGGGAATGTCCTTATCACATTGTCCGACTGGATGCTAACCGTCATATTTTGCGAATTCCGCCAGGGACTTTTCATCGTTCAGAGTCAGATTCTAACGGATCGATGGTCATTAATCAGGCCGTTCGTACGGAAGATGCCAAACTGCACAACGAGTTCCGAGTTTACAACAGTGGCGAAATTCCGAAGCTCAAGCAGTTGCTAGCTTCCGGGCTTCAGCCTCAGTATCATGGATTTGAGGTGGAGTATCTACGGGCGGCCTAATTGCGCCGGTAGCCTTTAGTTTTCAGCGCTGACCAATTCTTCCAATCAAAATTCCGATTTGAGGTTGCCGTTACTGGGCTCAAATCGGAATTTTTGTTTGCGCTGTGGCTGACCGGTCGGGTTCGCTATGCCCATAGAAGAAATCTAGTAGGATGGAGATCAGAGCTGTTGAGTGGCTAATGTCAGTGATTGAAAAGATTTTAGATAGGGCGCTGTTGGGAGAAGATATTTCTGTTGATGAAGGCGTTGTGCTGCTAGGGGCGACAAACTCGGCAGATAGGGAAGCGGTCAGAGCCGCCGCCGATACGCTTAGAGGGCGGCAGGTAGGCGATACGGTGAGCTATGTGCTCAATCGCAATATCAACTACACAAATATCTGCGAGCAGCACTGTAGCTTTTGTGCCTTTCGGCGAGATGCGGATCAGCCGGGAGCCTACTGGGTAGACTGGGACGGTATTTTGGCCAAGGCGACAGAGGCGGTGGCGCTAGGTGCGACAGAGGTCTGTATGCAGGGAGGATTGAACCCCGAAGCGAAGATCGATGGAACTTCTCTGGCCTACTATTGCAAGCTGGTAGAGACGATCAAAACGGCATCGCCACAGCTACATGTCCATGCGTTTTCTCCGCAGGAGGTGCAGTTTATTGCGCGGGAGGACAAGCTGAGTTTACGGTCGGTGCTGGTAACGCTAAAAGACGCCGGGGTCGGGTCTTTGCCCGGGACGGCAGCAGAGGTGCTCGACGACAGCGTGCGGCGAATACTGTGCCCGGAAAAAACAACGACGGCAGAGTGGCTGGAGATTGTGGGTTTGGCGCATGAAATAGGATTGCCGACCACCAGTACGATGCTCTCGGGTCACATCGAGACGGTGGAACAGCAGATGGTGCATTTGGACTTGCTGCGATCGCTCCAAAAACAATCCCTCGCGGCGGGCTATCCCGGCATTTCAGAATTTATCCTGCTGCCGTTTGTCGGCCAGGAAGCGCCCAAGCCCTTACGTCGCCGGGTAGGCCGCGATCAGCCGGTGCTGGCCGATGCGCTGCTGCTGACGGCAGTAGCCAGAATATTTTTAGGAAATTGGATTGTCAATCATCAGCCGAGCTGGGTAAAGCTGGGGCTGGCGGGGGCGACTGAGGCGCTGCGCTGGGGCTGTAATGACATTGGTGGCATCCTGATGGAGGAGCATATTACCTCTATGGCCGGGGCCACAGGCGGCACCTGCCAGTCTGAAGCGGATTTGATTGGGGCGATCGCCTCAGTAGGCCGTCCGGCAAGGCAGCGAGATACGCTATACGGCGAAGTGGTGGCTACTCAGGCGATCGCCCGCTAGCTTCAACCTGCTGAAGGAGGGCTGAAAGCTCGGCGGTAATAGATTCATGAGTATGACTGGCTTGCGGATGCGGTGGGGCACCGGGCCGGTGAAAGTAGGGGCGATCACCGGTGATGTGGCTGTGAGCGATCGCTACCTGCCTGACAAATTCACTGAGTGTCGTCGGCTCAGACAGAATGTTTTCGATCACTTGGGCGAGGGCAATCAGCGGCGTATCGAGCTGACGGCTGAGGCGCATATCGCTGCTGGCCCAGTGACAGAGCGTGGTAGAAACGGGGCCGGTGGGGTCGGTAAGGTGAGCACTAATGAACTGATTGACTTCAGTAGCGGCTCTCAAGGGCCGAGGAATGGTCGATTCGCCTTTCATAAAGCTGCCGCCTTCGCGGCCAATGGCTTCAGCTAAAGAAAACTGCCGCTGGCTGCGAATTTCTCTCTGGAGATCGGCGAGGGCGTCTGTCTCAGTGCTTTGGCGCGGCGAAGCGGATTGGACAGGGCGCTGATGACGCGGCTCAACAGGAAAGTTACCCTGCCAGAACTGCTTTATGTGAACGAAAATCCGGGTCAATGCGGCCTGCAAATTCCAAGCGATGGCCCCTACTCCTTTGCTACAGTCATTGGCCCCACATCGCCAATCTTCGGCAATCCGGCTGCATGGGCAAGTAAATGGGGCCAGATCATTTGACCATCGGCTGATTGTTCACCTGACTCGCTACTGCTGTCCGGCCATTCGCTGGCCGATGAGGCTGAGGTCAGCCTGGGCAATCTCGCTTTCATACACAAATTCTCCATCACTCATCACAATCAGGCGGCAGCTCAGAGCTAGCAGTTCATCTAAATCTTCACTCACTAGCAGCACGGCCACACCCCGATCCCGGGCTGCTACAATCGCCTCGTGAATAAATTCTACCGCCGAAAAGTCTAGACCAAAACAGGGATTAGCAGCAATTAATAGCTTCACTGAAGGAGAAGAGAGTTCTCTCGCCAGCACCGTTCGCTGTACATTGCCGCCCGAGAGGTGACTCATCGGCGTTTCTACAGAGGGTGTTTTGACCGAAAAAGTCTCGACTAAGTCCTGCGCCATTTTTCGCATTGCCTTGAGCACGAGCAGCCACTTCCATTTTGTTTGAGGCGGTCGGTCAAAGGTTCGTAGCGCCATGTTTTCGGCGACGCTCATATTGGGCATACAGGCGTTGCGCAGCGGTTCTTCGGGGAGGGCATATACCTGATGGCGAAACATTTCCTCGCGAGTGGCGCTGTAGGGTTCGCCGTTGACGTTGACTTTGCCGGAGGTGGGCGATCGCTGCCCCGATAACACCTCTACCAGCTCCCTTTGGCCATTCCCCGACACTCCCGCAATACCAACAATTTCTCCTGCGTGAACTGTCAGGGTAGCGCCTTGTACTGCTGGCAGGCCGTCATCCCGGCTCGCGCAAATATCCACAATCGTCAGCACAGGTATTTTCTTTTGCGCCTGATCAACAGTCTTCTTCTGAATTGACGCCTGATCAACAGATTGACGACGAGTTTCTCCTAGCATCATCTCAGCCATCTCTTCAACAGACAGATCTTTGACCGTGCCTCGACCCGCTAGCTTGCCTTTGCGCAGAATAGTGACCTCATCTGCAAATGCCTGAACTTCTCTAAACTTGTGCGTAATTAACAGTACGCTGAGATGGCCTTTAACCGCTTCTGATCGCAATAGCCCTAATACTTCATCGGCTTCTACCGGCGTCAGTACCGATGTAGGCTCATCCAGAATCAAAATGCGGTTGTTGAGATAGAGCTGCTTCAAAATTTCGAGCTTTTGCTTTTGCCCAGCGGCTAGCTGCGCCACCGGCCTATCTAGCTCAATTTGAAAAGGAGAGCGGGCGATAAAAGCTTTTAGCTGCTCATACTCTTTCTTCCAATTAATGACCTTTTGGCCGTCATCACGAGAGAGCACCAGGTTTTCAGCCACGGTCATTGCGGGCACACTGGTGAAATGCTGATACACCATACCAATGCCGTGAGTATGCGCGTCTCTTGGGCTGTGAATCGTCTGAATTTGTTGGTCTATCATCACCTGTCCAGCGGTCGGCTGGTAAAAGCCCATGACGCATTTCACCAGGGTGCTTTTACCCGCACCATTTTCTCCCAGCAGGGCGTGAATGCTGCCCGGTTTCAAAGTCAGCGACACCTGATCCAGGGCAGTGAAGCGGCCAAACCGTTTGCTCATCTCTATAATGTCGAGCTGAGGTGGCCCTTGGGTGTAAGTATCCGGCGTGACCAGCGTTGCAGTGTCCATGAAGGTCAGCTCTGAAAGGTTTCGATCAAGTCAGCAGCTCCTGCATGGGCTCAGTCGGCAGGCGCGTCAGCGATAGATTGTATCCCATCCTTGTCTACATAGCCGCTTGATGATCCTCAAATCGAGCGCCCGCGACTACTGGGCCTCGCTTAGAATCGCTTGGGGCATTTCTTCGCCCTGGTATTCCCGCTGCGGCGCGTCAAACCCGCAGGAAGTGCCATCGGTATGCACCACCTCATCTTCCCAGGGTAGCCGGTAGTTGCCTGCTACCATATCTTTCATGTAGGTATAGGGGCAGTCCTGTGCGCCCCCTTTCACAGCCGTGTAGCCGCGATGGCCAAACTGATAAATGTTGTTTTCTACGCCCCAGTGCTTACGTGCTTCCCGCACTAGGTCAGGCCGCACTTCAGCGGTGATAATTTCGTCCGGGCGGTGACTGCCGGTCACTAAAGGTATCCCATCAAAGTTGACGATGGTGCCCTCGCCCATGGAGTCGAAGCTACCGTCGCTGCCGCACATACACACCGAAGCGGTCACCATCAGATTGCAAAAAGCGTTGGATTCGTTGGTAATCCGCCAGCTCTGGCGAATCGGGGCGGTGTAGCCCGCCGTGCGAATCATGATTTCAGCGCCCTTATAAGCACATTCTCTCGCCATTTCTGGGAACATACCATCGTGACAGATGATCAGCGCCAGCTTGCTACCGTTCGGGCCATCGCACACTGGAATGCCAATATTTCCGGGCTCCCAGGGCTCTACCGGCACCCAGGGATGTAGCTTACGGTAGTAAAGCTTAAGCTCTCCTTGCGCGTCGATAATAATGCCGCTGTTGTACGGGTTGCCGTTGGGATTGTATTCCATGATGGAAAAACAGCCCCAGATCTGGTTGCTGATGCAGGCTTGGCGGAAGGCGGCTACTTCCGGCCCGTCCAAGCGGCACATAATCTCCGGGTTGGTGTCCATCGACAGACCGTGCAAGGAATATTCTGGAAAGACCACCAGATCCATCCCGGGCATGTTGCGCCGGGCCTTGCCGACCATGTCACAAATTCGCTGGGTTTGAGCGGCTAGGTCGTCGGGCGTAGCCACTGTGGGAAGCTGTAGCTGCACCATGCCGAGTACTACGCCGTTTGGTGTTTTATTGAGTCCGCCGAGTCCGCTCATCTTTGCTTCCTTTTACGAAGGTACTACCTGGATAATTTACGGCTTCCTAGCCCCTTGTTCTGTGACCATTGCTGCAGGTTGACTAGCCAGTGGCTTTTGTTAAATTCATATAGGGCGGCGGGCAACCTGAGCGTAGAAAATTTAGAGTCGCCTTTCATGTATGACCTAACGAAGCTCGATTTGCAGAGTATCACGAATATCGGGATTGCGCTGCGTAGTTTGGGTAAAGAGGCTGATAGCTTAGAAACGGTTGCTGCCCGCTGCGTGCAGTTTTTTTATGAAAACTTAATCGACCCAGCGACCGGACAGTCTGCTTGCGCGCTGACCCGATTTTTTAAGACTCATTCGTATGGAGATTTGCCTGGGTCGCTAAAAATCTATGCCGATGCGCTGATCTCGTCAGAGCCTATTGCTGACGAGGTGAAGTGCTTGACGCTGCTGGGTAGCGCGGGCGATCGCCCAGAGTGGCGCGATCGCCTACAGTCTCAGGGCCACCAGGCTATTCCCCTCACTAGCGAAAGCACCGTTAGCCGCATCCCAATGATCGCTCAGCTCATTAGAAGCTTTGGTCTTGATATTAGCTATGTACTAGCGCCTGAT
The DNA here is from genome assembly GCA_038315915.1 of Phormidesmidales cyanobacterium. Taxonomy (GTDB): domain Bacteria; phylum Cyanobacteriota; class Cyanobacteriia; order Phormidesmidales; family Phormidesmidaceae; genus Phormidesmis. The sequence continues at coordinate 2,712 of JBBQAC010000161.1, read as the reverse complement.
CCGCATTTGCTGATGATGCTTGAGAAAAAAACCTGCAATGTTTTTTATATTCCCACTGCTAGCGGCAGCGAATTTATTCCTGCCCAGACCGAGTTTGTGCAGCCGTTTGGGGTCAAATCTGTTCTTGGCTTTGGGGGAATGCTGCCCTCGGGCAATTTATTCACCGTTATTTTGTTCTCTAAGGTTGCAATTCCGCAGGCAACTGCGAATCTGTTTAAAACACTTCCTCTAAGCATCAAAATGGCGATGATTCCTTTTGATAGTAGGCATCAGCTTTTTCAGCCGTCGAATGTGATTTAGCAGTGCAACCGCTTGTGTCAAACCCATGAAAATTGCCATTTAAAAAGTTGGTTAGAAAACTCGATGCTCGACACATCAGACAATGCGGTTGCTCGTTCGTCCGATCAGAAAATAGAGCAGCTACAGGCACAAATAACTACTTTGGAAGAACTGCTGCAACTCTACCAGCAGTCTGCGGTCGAAAATGAGCAGCGTTTGCAAATGGCGATGCAAAGCTTGCAGGAAAGAGCGCAGCAGCTAGAACATGCCCAGTCTACGCTGCAAACACTGCAAACTATCTTAGACAGCATGGGCGATGCCGTCGTTGTCGTCAATACTGCGGGCCATGTCTTGTTCAGCAATCCAGCCGCCAAGCAAATGTTAAAAAGCGAGTGTTTGGAACGCTCCTTTCATCACTGGATAGAAACCCATAATATTTTCACCTCGGATGAAGTTAGCCTTTATCGACTAGAGGAACTGCCGATCACTAGAGCTATCCGGGGCGAATCGGTAGATGCAGCCGAGATGTGGGTGGTTGATAAAAGCTGCCAGATTGGTCAGTGGCTTAGTGTAAGTGCCCGCCCGCTTCAGGCAGATGATGGGATTTCTGGAGCGGTTGCTGTCTTTCGAGATATTACTCAGGGCAAGCAGTTTGAACTGGAGATAGCGCGATCGCATGAGGAAACGCAGCAGCAGGCCCACCTGCTTAAGGGGGCGCTAAAGCAGCTCAAGCAAACTCAATCAAAGCTGATTCAAAAAGAGAAAATGACCAGTTTAGGTCAAACAGTTGCCGGTATTGCCCACGAAATCAACAATCCAGTGAGCTTCATTCATGGCAACCTCAGGCCGACTCACCAGGCTTTTCAAGATTTATTGGGTTTGGTAGCGCTGTATCAAGAGACTTACCTTGAGCCGACAGCAGCGATTAGGACAGCGATAGAAGATATCGATTTAGATTTTTTGGCGCAGGATATTCCTCATATGCTCACTTCTATGAGAGCAGGCACCGAGCGCATCAGTGACATTGTCAAGTCGCTGCGAACGTTCTCTCGCCTGGACGAAGAAGGGATTAAATGTGTAGATATTCATCAGGGCCTTGATAGCGCGTTGATGATTTTGCAGTCACAGCTCAAGGAGCAGCCGGGGAGAGCAGCCATTCGCATCCGTAAGATTTACGGCAGTATACCGCTGGTTGAGTGTCACGCGGGCCAGCTCAATCAGGTATTTGTCAATCTGCTCAGTAACGCTATTGGCGCACTAGAGGGCTCATCTGGCTCACCAGAAATCACAATTCGCAGCGAAGCCCTTGTCGGCAGTATTGCGATCGCTATTTCCGATAATGGCGTGGGCATTCCAAAAGAAATTCAGTCTAAAATTTTCGATCCCTTTTTTACAACCAAGCCCATTGGCAAGGGCGTGGGCTTAGGGCTTTCCATCTGCTACCAGAGTATTGTAGAAACCCATGGGGGCGATTTAGAGTGCGTTTCTGAAGTCGGTAAAGGCAGCCAGTTTACCATCAAGCTACCTCACCTCTCTCAGTGCGATTCGATTTAGAAGACAGTGGGCGCTGTTTACACCGCAGTCCGCTCGCCTGTTTGCACTTTCCACAGCCCTGAGTAAATGCCGCCTTTGGCTAAAAGATCTTCATGAGTGCCGCTTTCTACCAGTTCTCCCTGCTCCATCACATAAATGCAGTGGGCATTGCGGACGGTAGAGAGCCGGTGGGCGATCGCCACCACCGTCCGATCCTGGGTGATCTTCTCCAGGGATCTCTGGATCGCCGCTTCCGTTTCGTTATCGACCGCTGAAGTCGCCTCGTCTAGAATTAAGATCGGTGGGTTTTTGAGTAGAGCCCGCGCGATCGCTAGCCGCTGTCGCTGCCCGCCTGAAAGCTTTTGCCCGCGCTCGCCTACGACCGTATCGTAGCCCTGCGGTAGCTGAATGATAAAATCATGGGCTTCAGCCACCTTTGCCGCTGTTGTAATTTCTGACTGAGTGGCGTTAAAGCTTCCGTAGGCAATGTTTTCGGCAACTGAGCCGTGAAACAAGAACACATCTTGACTGACCAGACCAATGGCCCGGCGCAGATCTTTGAGCTGGAGCGATCGCAAGTCCAACCCATCTAGCGTAATCTCGCCCGAGTTCACTTCATAAAAGCGCAGTAACAGCTTCACCAGCGTGCTTTTTCCTGAGCCTGTCGCGCCCACAATTGCCGTCGTTTTACCCGCCGGAATTCTCAGTGAGAGATCTTTAAGAATAGGATGTCGGTCGCTATAGCCGAAGGTGACATTCTCGAAAACAACGTCGCCGCTAACCTGCGCAGCAGGAAGCGCCACACTGCCGGTCGGAATAGTCATCGGCGTGTTGAGCAAGTTCATCACCCGCTGGGTAGAAGCCATCGCTCGCTGATACTGATCCAGCGTTTCACCGAGC
>JBBQAC010000278.1:0-5472 GCA_038315915.1 Phormidesmidales cyanobacterium | reverse complement strand
CAAACCTTTGGCTCGCCGGAGCAGGTAGAGACGTTTGCCAAAGACGCACACAGTGGCAAAATCTTTGGCGTTTGGAATGCTGAAGCGGAAGATGGCGTCAAACTGTTGCCAGTTGAAAAGGGGCGCTATCGGATCGAAGGCGCTAAAACTTTTTGTTCGGGCTGTGGCTATGTTGAACGGCCTTTTGTCAATGGGGCGCTGCCTGACGGTAGCTGGCAAATGTTTATCGTGCCGATAGAACAAGTCAGCGTCGCCGTCGATCCGGACTGGTGGCAACCGCCGGGCATGAAAGCTTCTGCGAGCTACAAGGTCGACTTCAGCGGCGTAGAGTTGAGTGATGCCGACTTAATCGCTCAGCCCGGTGATTACTTCCGTCAGCCCTGGCTAACGACTGGGGTTATTCGCTTTGCAGCCGTACAGCTTGGTGGAGCTGAGGCTTTGTTCGACGCGACCCGCACTTATTTACAGGGTATGGGCCGGATCGATCATCCTCATCAACAGGCGCGGCTCGGAAAAATGGCGATCGCGCTAGAACAAGGCAATCTCTGGCTACAGGGCGCGGCAGTGCAAGTAGAGCGCTACGCCCCCATCTTTGGTAGCTTGCCCAACGAACCGCAGCCAGATACTTCGCAGCTAGTAAACTATGCCAATATGGTTCGCACCGCCATTGAGCAGATCTGCATTGACATGATGCAGCTATCTGAGCGCTGTATCGGCACAAGGGGGCTGTTGCCACCTCACCCGATGGAGAGAATTATTCGGGATCTAACACTATACCTGCGTCAGCCTGCCTTCGATATAGCGCTGACCAGCGTCGGGCAGCATGTGTTGAGTGAAACTCTTCCGGCCAGAGAGCTATGGTCATAGCGGTGAGTTGTTCTTCTGGTGCTGCGGTCGAATCGTTACCGTTGCGCTCTGCGGATGAAGTCTTCGCAGACTGTGAGGGAGCAGTAGTGGTTGCACCTCATCCTGACGACGAGACTTTGGGCTGTGGGGGAGCGATCGCCCTCCTCCAGCAGCGCGCTATCCCTGTTCACATTCTGGTCATCAGCGACGGCACTCAGTCTCACCCTCACTCTGAGCTTTACCCCGCCGCCAAGCTCAGAGCATTGAGAGAAACAGAGACCTGCGCGGCAGCTCAAATGCTCGGACTCTCTGCGGCGGCTGTCACCTTTTTACGCTGGCCAGACACCGCTGTTCCGCATCCCGGCAATTCAGACTTTCCAGCCGCTGTTGATGAATGCCGCCACTACCTGCTGCGCCATTCACCCACAGTCGTATTTGTCCCCTGGCAACAAGACCAACACTGCGACCATCAGGCTACCTGGAAGATTGTGCAGTGCGCTCTGAGCGGCATGGCCTCACCACCCCAGCAGCTTGTCTATTCAATCTGGGGGAGCCGGGCGGCAGGGTTACCTGCTTTACCGCCGGGGGAAAAGGGTTGGCGACTTGATATTCACCCTGTTAAAGGTCTCAAGCGCCGCGCTGCCATGGCTCACCAGTCACAAACAACAGATCTGATTGCCGACGACCCGACTGGCTTTCGGCTGACGCCTACCATGCTCAACAATCTCATTCAGCCCTGGGAAACTTACCTGGAGATAGCCTGATGCCCCCTTCTGAACCCTCTGCTAGCCAGTCCATGCCGCCTAGCTATTTCGAGCAAATGTACAGCGAGAATCCTGACCCTTGGGATTTTGAAACCAGCGAGTACGAAGCTGAGAAATACGCGACCACTCTGGCCGCTTTGCCTAAGCCTCAATACCGCTCCGCCTTTGAAATTGGCGGATCAATCGGCGTTTTGACCGAAAAGCTGGCTCAGCGCTGCGACGCTCTGCTGTCAATAGACGTTTCCGAAACTGCCCAGACAAAGGCTAAAGACCGCTGCCGCCACCTTTCTCAGGTTGAATTTGAGATTATGCAGGTGCCCTATCAGTATCCGACTCGTGCTTTCGATTTGACGGTGGTATCAGAAGTCGGCTACTACTGGGGCCGACAGGATTTGCCTGAAGCCCAGGCGCAGATTGCCAGCCACCTCGAAACCGGGGGGCATTTGCTGCTCGTGCACTGGACGCCATATGTCGCTGAGTATCCGCTAACTGGCGATGAGGTTCACGAGGCGTTTTTGGCGAATGTAGGGACTGTTTGGCGATCGCTACTCGCTCAGCGAAAAGAGCGGTATCGCCTGGACTTGTTTGAGCGCCTGTAATAGCCGGTACAACTGTGAACTTTCTATTGAAGCAGGAATTTCTAGCGGTGGCTGGCGTAGCGATTGCAAACGCTGGCATAGCTGCATGTTAGCTACCCTCACGTCCGTAGTCAGCGGCGTGAGCAGGCTTGGGTTAAGTCTTTGTCTTTGTTCAGCTTCTATCGTTGCAATCAGGTATCCAAAGGTAGGTGCGGTCTCTATTTGCTGTCGGAGCTGCGCTGCGGAAAAGCCCAAGCTTTTGGCGAGCAAACTGTTGCTGCGCGTGTACCTGCGCACGACGAAGCCGTCTTCACTGTCGCCATTCCAATGACTCCAGGTTTCTCGCAGCCGCTTGCGCACCAAAATTCGCGACTCAGTCAGCCAAGCCATTTCCACACAAAACGCCTGCTGCTGCCCACTAACCTCGGCTAGCTGAGTGAGCCGGTCTGCTAGGCCACCGCTTGCCCGTCCTATTTGTCGGGCGCTAGTAGTGACCTGTACGTGAGGGCTGTGTCGAATTTTGGCATCGGCCTGCTGCAACCGGCGGTATAGTGCCACGTCTTCCTCACTGGGCACGCTCGGAATTCCCCCAATGCGGCCATACATTTCAGCCGTGACTGCTAAGTTAGCGCCGTGATATTGCGCATGTCGCGGCAAACAGTCGTGCGGCTGTGGATCGAGCAGAGCCTCTAGCTGAGCACTCAGGTAGCTATGAGCCATGTAGCGTAAAAAATAAAGAGAGGTACCCGGATGGAGACTGGCCTCTGTCTGACGGCGGGTAAGAATGCGACCGCCGACTGCATCCACGCCTTTGTCAAACTCGTTAAGTAGAGCGGATACCCAGGTGGCAGAGACTTGCGTATCTCCATCGGTAGAGGCAATTACGCCGTCTTGTCGAATGGAACCAAGTCGTCGGTAAGCTTCATTCATCGCTATACGCCGGGCGGTGCCAATGTGAGCAATGGCTTTGGGTAGGGTTACTTCTAAGACGTGAAGATGAAGAGCGGAGTATTTCTGCTTGAGGGTGTGGGCGATCGCGACCGAATCATCGCTGCAATTATTTGCCAGCAGTAACACTTCATAGCTATTTGGATCGACCGGTTGCCCTTGTTCAGTGACTTGTCGGGCCAACGCGCCAATTGTTGCGGGCAAATGTTCAGATTCATTCCGAATGGGTACCACCACACAAAGACGACAGGTTTGAAGCGGTTGGGTCGTAGTCATGGGAGGAATGTCGGCTAGCGGCAAGGCTGTTAGCAAACAAGGGGCAGCAGGAATTCGCATAAGACAGGCATGAAAAAGCTTTTAGTGAAAGTCGTACTCAAATTCTTGCAATTCGCCTTCCTATGTTCCTCTCTACAAGGTTGTATCTCTTGTAACCAAGCAGGCATGAATTGTTGTACTCTTCCAAAAGTAAGAGAGACTCACCACTGCCTTGTATAGCCCTGATCTACGCCCATAGAAATAACGCCTGCAAAGTCAAAAACACTCCAAAAGCGGTTGATAAATCGACAGCATAGTGTTCGCAGTGGGCTGAAGCTACCGTGCCTTCAGCAGACTTATTGAGCGAAGAAAGGCGATTGAATAGTCATTCCCCATCATGAGAATTGCTGGACTGGCACTGCGGGCAAAAGTAAATTCGTCGATTGCTGACCCTTTCTTTGACGATGGGCGTGCCGCAGATGTAGCAGGGTTTTTGGTCGCGGCCAAAGACCCAGTAGCGATAGTCCCGGTAGCGATCGCCCTTCGCCTTGAGTTGATTAGCCAAATCTAAATCATTGGTAATGCCCTTATATCTGTAAGACTGATAGGCAGTCGAAATTGAGACTTCTGCCAGCTTGAGGAGCTGATCGTCTGTGCAGTCCATCGGGCGGCGCTGAGGGTGAAGCCTGGCGATGAATAAAATTTCGCTCCGCAAATAGTTGCCGATGCCTGCCAGGAAGTGCTGGTCTAGATAGAGGGTTGCTAGGCGACGGCGGTAATGCTTTTTATCCTTGAGAGAGGCTTGTAGCTGCTCCGGCTTAAGCTTTGAACTCAGCACGTCCGGGCCGAGCTTGCTCAAAAATGGATGCACTTCAATTTCAGGCTCACTCAAAATTTGAATATCTGAGGCGCTGTAAAGCAACGCTGACTTTTTGGCGTTGTGAATGGCAAAGCGCAATTGCCGGTTTGTATCGGGGAAATTGTGCGCCTTGCGTACCATCCATTTGCCATAAAGCTGGTTGTGACTGTACACACTCAGGCCATTGTCAAAATGGGTGAGCATCGCCTTGCCCCGCGTTTCGACCCGGGTTACCCGGCAACCGGTGAAATCAGCTTCAAAAGTTTTGAGGTGATCGAACGCGAAGAAAACTTCGGTGGTGGGATAAGGGCAAATCGCCTTTTCGATTTTGTCGGCGGCAATACGAATTTCGGGGCCTTCGGGCATGGGTGAAGCGATTCAAAAGATTACAAAAGGCTCGCTTGGCGATAAATCTAACCGGGCGGTGCGCTACCTTGGATCATAAGTTAAATCTTGGTTACATTGCTTTAGGAACTGTCTCACATCTATGAACCTAGCTCAGCCCCATGCCAAAGCACGACCCCTTAAGCCCGGTGCGGCCAAGCCTGCCAAGGAGCTATGCAGCGAGTGCGGCCTGTGCGATACCGCTTACATTCACTACGTAAAAGATGCCTGCGCATTTTTGAATCAGCAGGTGAGCGATTTGGAAGCGGCCAACCACGGGCGCAGTCGCGATTTGGACAATGAAGACGAGCTGTACTTCGGCGTGCAGCAGAAAATGGTCGCAGCCCGCAAGCTCGCCCCGATAGAGGGGGCGCAGTGGACAGGTATCGTCAGCACGCTGGCAATTGAAATGCTGAACCGGGGCTTGGTCGAAGGCGTTGTATGCGTCCAGCATACCGAGGATGATCGCTTTCAGCCGCTGCCGGTGATTGCCCGCACGCCCGAAGATATCTTGGCGGCGCGGGTAAATAAGCCGACGCTATCGCCGAATCTCTCTGTGCTCGATCAGGTAGAGCAGTCGGGCATGAAGCGGCTGCTGGTGATTGGGGTGGGCTGCCAGATCCAGGCGCTGAGATCTGTTCAGGATAAGCTGGGCTTAGAGAAGCTGTATGTGCTGGGTATGCCCTGCGTGGACAACGTGACCCGCGCGGGCTTGCAGAAGTTCTTAGATACGACGAGCCGCTCGCCTGATACGGTGGTGGCCTACGAATTTATGCAGGACTTTCGGGTGCACTTTAAGCATGAAGACGGCTCTGAGGAAAAAGTCCCCTTCTTTGGC
>JBBQAC010000217.1:0-8027 GCA_038315915.1 Phormidesmidales cyanobacterium | reverse complement strand
GCAAAAGCCCACCAGTGACAGCCCCAGCAAAAAGCCGTGATATTTGCTCAAACAGGCCAGCCCAACCGCCAGCCCAATCCAGGCAATCCGCGCGGTCGGTCGGTAGGGTTTAGGCGGGAAAAATTCTTGAGCGCACAGGTATAGCGTGGCGCTCCAAAAGAGAATTAGGGCGTTATCGGGCGCGGTCAGGGTGCCGAAGGTGAGGAAAAAGAGGGGGCAGAGGGAAGCGATCGCACAGCTTAACCACCCTGCTCGCTCACCAAATAGCGATCGCCCCGTTTCATACAGCAGCCACAAACTCCCAGTAAATAGCCCCAACGCGCCTATCCGAATCGTCAACGGTGAGACGACACCCGTGAGCCAGACCCCAGCGCCCGTGGAAAACGCCACCGCCAGCGGATGGTCAAAATAGCTCCAGTCCAAATGCTGGGTATAGAGAAAATAGTAGGCTTCATCAAATCCGGGTGGCAGAAAATAAGCAATGAAGCTGCGGAATAGAAACCCGCCGCCCAGCAGCCAGCCGAGGCCAGAGCGATCGCGCATCTCTTCAGTCCCTCTTTTACAGGTGCTCATAATAAGATGAAGCAAGTCGCGTCAGCGTCACTGCCTGCAACTATTCGCAAACCCTATGAAAAAAAGCGCCGAAATTATCTGCATTGGCACTGAGCTGCTGCTCGGCGACATTGTAAATGGCAACGCCCGCTACCTGGCCCAGCAGCTTGCCAGCCTCGGAATTGCACATCACTATCAAACGGTGGTCGGCGACAATCCGCTGCGAATTCAGCGAGCTGTGGCGATCGCCTGCGAACGCGCCCGCCTGATCATTTTCACCGGTGGACTTGGCCCCACGCCCGACGACCTGACCATGGCAACGCTGGCCGATTTCTTCGGGGTGCCCTTAGCCGAGCGCCCGGAACTCGTCGCTGAGTTAGAAACAAAATTTGCCAGCCGGGGCTTTACCCTCCAGGCCAGCAGCCGTCGTCAGGCCCAGCTACCTGAGGGCGCAGATGTATTGCCCAACCCTACGGGCACAGCACCCGGCGTGATTTGGCAACCGCGATCCGGCTTGACGGTGATGACCTTCCCAGGCGTTCCTTCAGAAATGAGAGCAATGTGGCAGGCGACCGCTGCGCCCTACCTGCGGGCAAACGGTTGGGCAAATGGGGTGATTCACAGCCAGACGCTGAAGTTTTGGGGCATTGGCGAATCAACCCTGGCCGACCAGGTGCAGCCTTTGCTGGCGCTGGCAAATCCGACGGTGGCTCCCTATGCCGGGGAAGGTGAGGTGAAGCTGCGAGTGACGGCTAGAGGGGACTCAGTAGAACAGGCGAATGAGCTGATTGCGCCTGTCGCCGCGAAGATTCGGGCCATCGGTGGCGATTATTACTACGGTCAGGATGACGATACGCTGGCGGTCGCGGTGGGTCAGCTGTTGGGGAAGCGATCTCAAACCCTCAGCGTCGCCGAATCCTGCACGGGCGGCGGCCTGGGCCAACTGCTAACCGCTGTGCCCGGTAGCTCTAGTTATTTCTGGGGCGGCGTGATTTCCTACGACAATCGCGTCAAAGAGCATCTGCTAGGCGTAGACGCGCAGGTGCTCGCTCACCAGGGAGCCGTCAGCCCTGAAGTGGCAAAAGCGATGGCCATCGGCGTGCGGGATCGGCTGGGCACAGACTGGGGGCTGAGCATTACCGGGATCGCCGGGCCGGGTGGAGGCAGCGCTGAGAAGCCGGTGGGCCTGGTGTATATCGGCATCGCCTCAGCAGCGGGCAGTCGGGCTGAAAAGTACTTATTTGGGGCAGATCGGCCCCGGTCTCAAATTCGTCAGCGAAGCGCGATGAATGCTTTGAACCTGCTGCGGCTTCAGCTAGCGAATTGAAGAGTCGAGGCGTAAAGGGTTTTGGGGATCGCAGCGATGGCGAAGCCTTCCCAGGGAATCGCCTTCCGTCCTCTTACCCACATAGAGCCCACTTTATATATCTAAAGAAATACGGGAGATTATGCAAATTCTCCCCAAGCTCACCTTGATCATTCCTGGCAATTGGTTATTATAAATACATAAGTCGCTCGCTTCCATCATGTTTTGAGAGCGAAGGGCTATGTTCCCACCTGTTGGTGATTTATGTCACCTCAGAGCGGATTATTTGATGAAAATGAGAGGGAGCTGCCTAACTCATGGATTATATTGACAAGGCTCTAGAAAAGTTCAGAGAGTGGGTCGACAAAGTGATAGACGCTTTGTTTGGGCCTGAAGCACAGCCTGAGCGCGAGCCGATCCCCATTCCGGTGGATGATCGCAATAGCCGTCGCCGCTAGTGGGTTAAAGTTAGCTGGCCAATCGTTAGCTGGCAACTATGCTGAGCATTTTAGTGCTGAATGGGCCTAACCTGAATATGCTAGGGAAGCGAGAGCCGAACGTGTACGGCTCACAATCGCTAGAGAGCATTAACGAAGCGCTAGGTAAGATAGCGACTTCACTGAAGGCAGAGCTTACTTTTTTTCAATCTAATCACGAAGGTGCCCTGGTGGACGCGATTCAAGCTGCTTTGAATCTCCATCAGGGCATTTTGATTAATCCGGGTGCCTACACACATACCAGCGTAGCCATTCGCGATGCGATCGCTGCCGTCGCCATCCCCACCGTAGAAGTGCACCTGAGCAATATTCACCAGCGTGAAGCCTTTCGCCACCACTCGTACATTGCGCCTGTTGCCGTCGGCCAGATCAGCGGTTTCGGCGCAGATAGCTATCGCTTGGGCCTTGAGGGATTGGTGGCATATCTACGAGTACATTAGACCAGGCGGTAGAATACTTATCTGTCCCAATCAGGATGAATCTATTGGTTTCTGCGAGCCCGACGCGATCCACGATTAAGTTTTTAAAGACGCCGACTTCTCAGGCTTGGGTGGAGCAGGCGATCGCCCACATCGACACTATCCTCCTCGACCATGCCCAGTGTGAGCGCAAGGCAGCAGGCACCGCGATTCAGATGATGTCGCGCTATCCTTCGAGCGAAAAGCTGGTGAAGGAGTTGATTGCGATCGCGCAAGAAGAACTCAGCCACTACGAACAGGTCAATCAGTGGCTGGAGAAACGTGGCATTCCTCTACAGCCTGTACCACCGCCGCCCTATGGAGCCGGACTGAAGAAATGCGTGCGTAGAGATGAACCGGCGCGGATGTTGGATTTGCTTTTAGTATCGGCGTTGATAGAAGCCCGCAGCCATGAGCGGCTTGGGCTGCTCGGTGAGCACTGCCCCGATCCTCAGCTCGCCAAATTCTATCGTTCGCTAATGGCCTCAGAAGCTCGGCACTACGGGAGCTATTGGCTGCTGGCGACGACGTATTTCGATACAGAGTTAGTCAATCAGCGGCTGGCGGGACTGGCGGAAAAGGAAAGCGAGCTGCTGAGTACGCTGCATCCTGAGCCCCGAATCCATAGCTGAGGGACATATCTGATGAGAATGCAGTTTAAGGATTTTTTGGTGCGGGATTGGGAGGTGGGCGATCGCACTCCCGCTGCAAACGTCGTCAAAACCGTACTATCAGAATACGGTCTAGGCTGGGAAGTCAACTGCGGCGGCTGTAGCGACCAGGACGCGGTAGAAGTCGAAAAATACTATCTAGAAACGGGTGGCGAATTCTGGGTGATAGAGCACTCCGGCCAGATCGTGGGTACCGGCGGCTACCATCCCATTCCTAGAGGAGACAACGCAGTCGAAATTCGTAAAACGTATCTGTTACCTGAAGCCCGAGGGCAGGGGCTCGGTCGATTTTTACTGGCTCAGTTGGAGCAAGCCGCTGCTGCTAAGGGCTTTAAAGAAGTCTGGGTAGAGACTGCTACTGTGCTCAAAGAAGCGGTGATCCTTTACGAACGTAACGGCTATCAAGCGGAAAGTGGTGTAGAAACGGAGCGTTGCGATAAGGTGTATCGCAAGACTCTTTAGCTCGCTGCGTCAAGACATGACTGTAAACTCGATTAACGCTGCTCCCACCAAAAGCTTTTTCGTAGACATGCTGACGCGAGATATCGATCTCAAAGACGCCATTCTCGACTTGCTCGACAACTGCATTGATGGCATTCAGCGCACCATCAAAAGACAAGCCCCTACCGAAACGCCCTACGAAGGCTTCTGGGCAAAGATAGAAATCTCGGGCGATTCCTTCAAAATCGAAGACAACTGCGGCGGCATCCCGCTAGACGTGGCCGAGCGCTACGCCTTTAGAATGGGCAAGCCCAAAGATATCAACGACGATGACGATATTTTCACTATCGGTACCTATGGCATCGGCATGAAGCGAGCCATCTTCAAAATGGGTCGCTCTGCCCAGGTCTTTTCCCAGACGGAATCCGAATCCTTCAAAGTGATCATCCAGCCCGACTGGCTGCTCAGCGACGATAGCTGGGAACTGCCGCTCGAAATGACCGATAGTCCTCTTGATAGATCAGGTACCTCGCTAGAAGTGGTTGAACTGCGGGAGGAAACGGCTACGCAGTTCGCAACTAAGTCTTTTCAAACCACGCTAGCCAACGAAGTAGAGGCGCTTTACAGCTACATTATCGGCAAGGGCTTTGAAATCTTCGTCAACAGCGAACGGGTCAAGCCCAGACCGCTCGTGCTGCAATGGGAAGGGCTGACTAAGCTCAAAAATAAAGACACTGAAGCCGTTGCCCCCTATCTTTACGAAGCGCGGGAAGAAAACGTCGAAGTCACCGTCGCCGTCGGCTTTCACCGGGCGCTGCCCAGCTACGAAGAAATTGACAACGCGGAAGCCGGGAAACGCAGCCGCAAGCGCGACACCGCCGGGTGGACAATCGTTTGCAATGACCGCGTCGTCGTCGCCAATGACAAAACGATTTTGACTGGCTGGGGCGAAGCGGGCGTCCCCCGATACCATCCTCAGTACATCTCCATTTCAGGCATTGTCCACTTCAAAAGCACAGATGCCAGAAAGCTGCCGCTAACGACGACCAAGCGCGGCATTGATGCCTCTTCTGAGCTGTATTTGCATGTCAAAGAGCGAATGCGAGAAGGCTTAAAAGTCTTTACGACCTACACCAGCAAATGGAAGCAGCTTCCTCAAGAAGAAAAGCAGCGAGCCAAAAAGGCAAAGCCAGAGTCGCCCGCTTCTATGTTTGAGATGGCGAAAACGATTGATGAAAGCGTACCTGCCGGTGGCAGCAGTAAAAGCATTTGGAAGGCTGTCGCGCCCCAGGCGAAGAAACTGGATGAGGAAAAAAGGTACATTCCCAACCTGCCCTCACCGCCGCCCATCGCTCAGCGCAAAAGGATCAGCTTCAACAAGCCGGTCGAAGAAATCAGGGTGATCGGCGAATTTCTCTTCAACGACCCAGACTGTCCGGCCACGACCGTTGGCGAAGCCTGCTTCGAGGAAATTTTGAGTCAGGCTCAAAATGATTGAGAAGTGTCGGTTGCTTAAGACTGGAGAACAGCCCGTCAAGATGCTTTACTAGCGAAAGGAAAACATCGTCAGTAGCAAATTGATTCAGCCAGAGCGCATAGTACAATTGAAGTACACAAAAAGGTGCTTCAGCGTATCTGTCAAAATAACCCTTTGTAAAACGCTGCTGGGTTTAGGCATTATCAAAAATACTGTTACAACTATGAATCGTAGGCGGCCAATAGCGGTTGATCTCTTTGCCGGAGCAGGGGGACTGAGCTTGGGTTTTGAGCAGGCGGGTTTTGATGTAGTAGCAGCGGTCGAAGTTGACCCGGTTCATGCTTGCGTACACAAATTTAACTTTCCGCAGTGTGCAGTCATACCCAAATCGGTTTCTGTCGTCAGCGGAAAAGATGTCCGCGAAGCCGCTGGTTTAGACGCAAAGACTACAGTTGATGTAGTAGTCGGCGGCGCTCCCTGTCAAGGGTTTTCCCTGATGGGCCAAAGGGCGCTCGACGATCCGCGAAATGCGCTGGTTCGGGATTTTATTCGGATCGTTCGTGAGCTTCAGCCTTCGTACTTTCTGTTTGAGAATGTGAAGGGGTTGACGGTTGGAAAGCATCGCCAGTTTTTACAGGAAATTATCGAGGAGTTGAGCGGGTCAGGCTACACCGTGATACAACCGTGGCAGGTGCTGAATGCGAAAGACTACGGCGTTCCTCAAAATCGAGAACGGTTGTTTTTGATTGGAGCTAAGAAAGGCTGTGACCTGCCGATGTATCCAAGCAAGTTTGAAGGCATCGTTACCTGCGCAGAGGCATTGGATGATTTGCCTGATGCCGAACGCTTTGAGCAGCTACTGTTTCGTGACGAAGTTCGCGCTGAATACTTGGATGAGCCTCAAGGTTACTCGGCTCTGATGCGTTGTAGCTCTGAAGATAGCTGGAGATACGGACATCGGCGAAAGTGGAGCACAGCGTTTTTAACCAGCAGTCGCCGTACTCAACACACAACGATTTCTCGCAGACGATTTGCTCAGACTGAACCAGGAAGCGTCGAACCGATATCCAGATTTTTCAGACTACCTGCTGACGGTGTATCCAACACGTTAAGGGCAGGGACTGATTCTGCGAGAGGGGCTTTCACTAGCCCTAGACCAATTCATTACAAGTATGCTCGCTGTGTGACTGTCCGAGAGATGGCGCGCTTGCATGGCTTTCCGGACTGGTTTCGGTTTCACGAGACTAAGTGGCACGGGGCTAGGCAGATTGGGAACTCGGTGCCGCCGCCGTTGGCATTTGTGATCGCCCGAGAACTTATCCAGGCACTGCCATCGCAACCGATTTATCCCTCTCTACCAATAGAGTTAGGAAGCGAAACTCTGTTGGAAATGGACATGTCATCTGCTTCAAAGTATTGGGGCATTGAGAATCCGATTAAAAAGCGGGATAGAAAAAGCGGCCAGCGAAAAAGAAAGCAAGCAGAAATAGAAGCGTTGTAGGGCTGTGAGGTTTACTAAATGGCTAGGCCCACAAGCCGCTACAAACGGCTAATAGAAAAAATATTTTTTGATCGTTTTACAGGTAGCGAACAGGAGTTGCGTTTCGAGAGGACGGACATTGAAACTGCTGCCTCTTCCTTAGACATGCCTCTCCCTAAAAATCTAGGTGACGTTGTCTACGCTCTGCGGTATCGTACCCCGATGCCTGATTCGATTCTGGCAACACAGCCTGACGGAATGGAATGGATTATCGAAGGCGCAGGTCGAGCGAGATATTTTCTCAAGCTAGTCACAATCAACCGGATATCGCCAAACCCAGATTTGATCACGATAAAAATTCCGGACTCAACGCCGGAAGTAGTCTCGCAATACTCGCTGTCTGACGAACAGGCTCTATTGGCGAAAGTTCGATACAACAGGCTGATTGATATCTTCCTCGGTTTGACCACATATTCTTTGCAGAATCATTTACGGACAACCGTTGCTGGAATCGGTCAAATCGAAATTGATGAAATTTACATCGGGATCAACCAGTACGGCTGTCATTACATCATTCCAGTTCAGGCCAAAGGAGGAACCGACCAGCTCTCGGTTGTTCAAACCAAACAGGACATTCGATGCTGTACGGAAAAGTTTCCTAATATCATTTGTAGAGCCATTTCAACTCAGTTTATGGCCGATGATCTCATTGCCTTGTTCGAGCTAACAATCCAGGACAATGAAATTCGGCTTGTTCAAGAAAGGCATTACAAATTAGTAGCAGGCGACGAAATTCGTTCGGCTGATCTGCTTCAGTATCGAACGATTTCGGATAGCAGCAGCTAGTCAAATTCAGTAGTTGCGCTTCTACATCAATGCTAACACTCCCGAGTTAGCGCAGTAAAAACAGAATGAAGTGGACCCCAAAGACTGAACAACTTGAAAGGGCAGTTAAGCTCTGAAGGATCTACGTAATTGATACGCTTTCAACGAGTATTACACATTGAAGTGGACCCCAAAGACTGAACAACTTGAAAGGGCAGTTAAGCTCTGAAGGATCTACGTAATTGATACGCTTTCAACGAGTATTACACATCACCTCCTTTTCAGATTGGCATTCATAATAAATTTCATCAGGTGTCCGA
>JBBQAC010000110.1:0-13762 GCA_038315915.1 Phormidesmidales cyanobacterium | reverse complement strand
CCGGTGCGCCCGATCCTATGCACATAGTCTTCGGCGACGTTCGGCAGCTCAAAGTTCACCACATGCGGCAACAGGTCAATATCTAACCCACGGGCCGCAATGTCGGTGGCAACCAGCACGCGAATATCTCCATCTTTAAAGGAGGCGAGTGCCCTTGTCCTGGCTCCCTGGCTTTTGTTGCCGTGAATTGCCGCAGCGGTCAGGCCGTCTTTTTGCAGGTGCTTGGTGAGGCGGTTAGCGCCGTGCTTGGTGCGGGTGAAAACGAGCACCTGCTGCCAGTTGCGATCGCCAATAATAAAAGAGAGCAGCTCACTCTTGCGATGGCGATCCACTGGATATGCAACCTGATCAACACTTTCAGCAGCAGCGTTAGCACGGGCAACTTCGATCAGTTCGGGCGATCGCAAAAAACTATCTGCAAGCTGCTTAATGGGCCGAGAAAACGTGGCTGAATACAACAGAGTCTGCCGCTGCTCAGACACCAACGCCAAAATCTTACGAATGTCATGGATAAAGCCCATATCCAACATTCGGTCGGCTTCATCGAGCACCAGAATTTCTACCTGGGAAAGATCCACCGTTTGCTGACCGACGTGATCGAGCAGGCGACCCGGCGTCGCCACCAAAATATCAACCCCCTGCCGCAGCTTAGAAATTTGAGGATTGATCTTCACGCCGCCAAAAATCACCGTCGAGCGCAGCGGCAAATACTTGCCATAGGTGGCGACACTTTCTCCAACTTGGGCGGCAAGTTCGCGAGTCGGTGTGACAATCAGCGCCCGCACAGAGCGGTGTCCCGACTGTTGAGAAGGCGCTGGTTCGCCCTTTTTTCTCAAGACGGGTTTGGTGCTGACTGCGGCAGACTTTGGGGTACGGCCTTTCGCCGCAGCAGAGAGATCTTGAGGGGGCAGGCCCTCACACAGGCGTTGCAGCAATGGCAGCGTAAAGCCCGCCGTTTTGCCCGTCCCGGTTTGGGCGCTGGCCATCACATCGCGGCCCTGCATCACCATCGGAATTGACTTGCTTTGAATCGGGGTTGGTTCGCTGTAGCCCTGTTCAGAGACGGCGCGCAAAAGTTCGGCCCGCAGACCGAGGGTTTCAAAAGACATAAGCTAAAAACTGGCTCCTAAGCGTTCTGCCCTATTCCACCCGCAGCGCCGAACGCGGCAGCTTGAACTAGCCTAAGAGCAAAAACAATCAGTGGGAATTTGAAGCGATTTCTCCCAGCCACCGAACAAGTCAGCAACCGTAAAATAGAACACTCCTGGCACTTGCGCAGACTAGAGACGCAGCCAAGGAACTATAGTAACAGACTTTTTCTCTGTAGGCTGAATAAGTCAGTTTTGGCAGGCCGACTTCAAGCAGCCATCCAGCCAGTTCACCAGATCGCTCACCACCACTTCTGCATCGAGATCGTTATGCGGCTCATGGTAGCTACCGGGGTAAAGCGTCAGGGTTTTATCCGCAGTCTGAATCTGCCGATAAATTTCGCGGCTACCCGCCGGTGCCATAATCGGATCGGCTTCGCCGTGGGTGATCAAAACCGGCAGCGCGAGCTGAGCAATATGGGCCTTCACCCACTCAATCGTGTCCAGCGTCTCACTTCCCCACCGCAGCGTGACATAGGGATGAATCAGCGGATCTTCGGCCAAATGCTCCATCATCTCCCGGTTGCGAGAAAGGCCACTCTTGTCGAGTCCCATATTCAAAGTCAGCCGGGGCAAAATGCCCGACAGCAACCGAGCCAGTAAAATTCGCAGGGAGTTGGCAGTACCGCCCATTGGCTGAATCGGCGGCGCACTGACGATGATCCCGCAAACCTTCAAAGCCTGGAACACAGGCGAGTGAGCGCAGCGCAGTACGTAGTCAAGCACGATTAAGCCGCCCAAGCTGTGACCCATCAAAAAAAGCGGCACAGTCGGCTCTTGCTGACGCACTATTTTCCCAAAAGCCTCAATGTTCTCCCGGTAGTCCTGCCAGCTATTAATATGTCCTCGCTGTCCCTCAGACCGGCCATGACCCTGGTTGTCGAAGGCAAATACCGCGTAGCCCGCCGCCGTCAGCGCCGCCACTACCTCGCAGTAGCGGCCCGAATGTTCCCCTAAGCCATGAACCAGGATCAGGACACCTTTAACCGTAGAATTATTAGCCGAATAGGCTGATTCTGCTGTCTCAATGGCCACATCCGGGGGCTGGGGGTACCAGCTCTGGTAAAAAAGCTGAAGCGAATTTGAGCCGCTGAAGGTTCCCTGAGAGGCTCCCTGAAAGTGAGTTTGAGACGATTTCATTACGGCTGAAGGGGGCGCGTTGCGTAGCGCGTTGCGGGCGACTTTTGGTGAATAGGTGGGACGAAGATAAGCAAAGCTGTGTAATATATGTCACCAATTTACAGGATTTCGATGGTGCCCTGCTGTCCATCCATGCGAACGCGCTGCCCGGTGGTGAGCCGGTGGGTGGCATCGGTGACATCCATAACGGCTGGAATGCCGTACTCACGGGCCATGATCGCGCCGTGAGAGAGCTGACCGCCCACTTCGGCAATCAGCCCGCCAATCTGGGCCAGCAGCGGCGACCAGCCCGCGTCGGTGTAAGGGACGACCAAAATTGTTTGGGCATCGATATTCATGGGGGTTTCGGGCAGTTTTTCGAGCACGCAGATGGTGCCCTCAATTCGACCGGTACTAGCGCCGATCCCTCGTAGCGTACCTACTGAAGCCGCTGCTAAAGCGGCAGGGATCACTGAATTCAGCGACGTTTGGCCGTATACCAGGGTGGGAACGGGGCGACTGTCGGGACGAGCGACGGAGCCTGCTCCCCCTTGTCGGTGCCAGTCGGCTTTCGCCCGGTCAACTTTGAGCTGACATTCAGCAGCAGGCAGGGGGGCGGCGATCTGGGTTTGCACCTCTGGCCAGGTCAGAAAAAAAATATCGCCCGGGGAGGTCAGTTGCGCGGCGGTCAGCCAGCGGCTTTCGAGTTCGACAAAGCAGCCGCGCAGCGTGGCCAGCAGCCGGTTGTACACTTCTGCGACCCGCCCTTTGAGATCTAGCCGGGCCTGTACCTGACGGACTTTCCAGCCTTTAGCTTTCCAGCCTTTAGACGGCAGGGCGGGTGAGCTAGCGGGCTGAGCCAGGTCGGGATTCAGCAAATACTGGGCCAGCAGTTCGCGGACGGGCTGGGGGGACTCGCGCCAGGTCGGGACGGCAATATCGGTGGCAACTTCGCTGAGGTAGCCATATTTATCGAGGAAGCGCTCAAGCAGCTCGAAAGCGCGATCGCCTTCGGGATGCTCCGAGAGCGAGGCATACAGAGAGGCACTGTTGGTAGGAGGCGTGCGGGTATTGGGATCGGCATCGGTCGGAAGCCCGAGGTCGAGCAGAAGCGATCGCATTTCCTCAGCCATGATCTTCAGTTCCGCCAGTGCTGCCACTTCCGGACTGCTGCGACTGTCGAGGTTGGCTAAGTCCACTTTGAGCACTGCCTGCCGGAGCGCCAGGCTAAGTGGGGCCAAAATGTTGTAGTAAGTCGCTTTTTCCAGCAGGGCCAGCACCGCTTCAATGCGCTGAGCGATCGCCACCTCCGACAGCTCACTCAGCGGCTCCGCCTCCCACTGTGCCTGAGCAGGCCCAAACAGCTCTTCTTTAGCAGCAGCAAACCGCGCCGGCAGTGACATTTCCTGACGCAACAGCCGCAGTAGCCCCGGCGCATTGCGCAAAGTCGCCAGCAAAGGCGGACGGCGAAACTTAGCGCCCCGCGTCAAAAACTCCAGACTCTCAGGGGGTAGCCCCATCCGGGTGAACAAATTCCCCAGCAGTGTGGCATTGAAATAGGCCCGAGAAAAATGCAGCGTCGCGGTTTGAGAAAAGTCGATGCCCGCCGCGCGGTCTTTCAGCACCAGCGTAAACAAGTCGCCCCACACCCCACAGGTCAGGGGCCGGTTAATCGACCAGGTGAGTGGCCGGATGACGCCTGGGATCACCTCGGCGGCGATCTTCCGCGTCCAAATCGGAATCAGCGTCGTAATCGGACGGCTTTGCAGCAGCCAGATCTGTTCACCATCAAACGTCCATTCAATATCCTGGGGAATGCCATGAAAGCTGTTTTCTACATGGCGCGTCAAATAGGCCACCTGCTGAATCAGCGACTGGGGCACCGATCCCTGACCGCTTACCGGCAGCGTTAAGTCGGCAGGAATCTGCCAGGTGGCGGTATCAGCCTGCTGGGCGCTCACCACTACCCGGTAAGACTCCGGCGTCACCTGACCAGAGACGACTCGATTGGCCCCACCCGGCAGTGCTTCTACAACGACCGCATCGCCTGCTTTTGCGACCGGGTCACGGCTGAAGGCCACGCCTGAAAATACGCCTGTAATCTGGGGCTGCACCAGCACATTCATTTTGCCTTCAGGCAGATTGCGATCTTGCCGGTAGCGAACGGCACTCGGGGCGCTGTAGGCATTCAGACAAACGATAATGGCCTGCTCCAGGGCGGCGGCGCTGGTGATTTCGGTCACCGAGACATATTGACCTGCTGCCGAAGCGGTCAGCGTATCTTCACTCGTGGCAGAAGATCGAGCCACTACCGGCTGAGCAGGGCTAGGAGACACGGCGGCAATCAGCGCTGAGGGATCATCGCCCGGTGGTAGGACATAGCCCGGTGGCACCGGATAGCCCCAGGCATTGAGCTGAGAGAGCGTCGCGGCTTTGCCACCGACTTTATCCACCGGGAGGACACTTGAGAGGGAATTGAGGGCGCGATCGCCCTGAAAAAAACGAAACATCCGTCGCGATTCTCCAGCGCTTTGAGTTGAAGGCAAGTCCAGGTCATCCGGTATTTTCTGATATATCCAGCCAATCAGCCCCGACAGGCAGGCGACTATCAGCACCCGCATCCCGTCAGTTGGATGCACCAGGGCGGTGAGCACTGGCATCAGCACCAGCACAAACAGCCGCCCCTGCCGTCGCATTCGCAAAACGGTAAAGCCAAAACCGCTAATAAACAGGGTCAAGCCTGCCACCAACGGATCGTAGGCAAAAAATCCCCAGGCAATATTGGTCGTGCCTGCGCCCTGACTACCCCAGTAACGGCCCATCACCAGAAAGATAAGGGAGAGGACAGGCCAAATCGGATCGCCGTCAAAAAAGTAGCGGGCTACCAGCACAGCGGCGATGCCCTTAAACGCTTCGAGTGCAGCACAGAGCAGGCCAACACCCGTACCGCCGTGATAAAAAGCCGCCGATACGCTGACGTTGCCCGTCCCTACTTTGGTCAGTTGCTGACCGGTAAACAGGCGCACAATCCAGCCAGTTAGAGGGAGTGCGCCCAGGACAGGCACCAGCGTAAAAATGACCAGTGCGCCGAGGACTTGATCCATAAAATAGAAGCTACGATTGCTGACGCTATGGAGCAATTTTACGACGGGGCGCTCCTATTTTATTGATAGCTAGGATTCATGTCTGACTTACACCCCATGGGAATGTCGGCTTTTTGCGCCAGCCGCTCGACCATCACATAGAGTACCGGGGCCTGCTCCCGGCTGATACCCATCGCTTGTGCCTCTACTAATTCGTGCTAATTATAGTTTTACAGCTGATTTAAACAGATCAAAGCTACTCTGCTGCTTCGCGGGACTCGCAGCTTTAGCTGTCCCTCATCAAGAACCAAACTGCGGCTCGCTCCATAGGATCTTAAGCATGAATTTTAGGGATGTAAGGTGTGCGCCCAAGCGAGAAACTCATCCTGGGGGATGGGCGGCCTGTTTTTTAGCTTTGAGTGTGCTGCCCGCCCTACCCAATACAGCGCTGGCCGAAGTGAGCACTGATCCGGCCTTGGCCAGTCAGCAGCAGCTAGCGCAGCAGTTGCCTGAAAATACGCCGATTGCCTTTTCCCTGACAACTCAGCCGAAAGATTGGCAGGCGCTTGAGCAGTTTGAGCTGTTTGCCAGGATTGCCGAATTTACCGGTGGGGAAACCCGGCCCGTTGGCTTGCAGCTTTTTCTGCCTGGTTTTGACTATGCCAGCGAAATCCGGCCCTGGATTGGCGATCAGGTGGCGGTCACCGTTTTGCCCGACACCACCCCTCGCAGCATTGGCGGCACCGATATTATCGCGACTACCCTGACGGTGGTGCCGGTTGCTAATTCGCAAGCACTGCCGCCTTTTTTAGAACAGTTGGAGACTGCCCGTGCTGACGAACTACCAGAAAAGAGCACTTACGAGGGGGTCACGCTATGGGTGTGGCCTACTCGCACCGAAAGCTATGACGACAATTGTAATAACGACAATTGTGATGACGACAACTATGAAGTACCCGAACTGCCCCCTTCAGAAGATTCCACCGCTGTCCCAGAAGTAGGTGCTGACAAGGCAGTTACGCCCCCGATTCCTCAACGGCTACCCATGCCAGGTGAACCGGCAGAAGGGGACTACACCTATCAGGTACCGGGCCTCGCCGTTGCCATATCGGATGAGTATTTAATCTTCGCCCGTGAGCCTGCGGCGGTGAAAACGCTGATTGACTATCAGCGGCTAGCGAGGCCGACGCTGGCAGACAGTGAGCTGTTTGGGCGATCGCAATACACCGACACCGCAGGCGCACTGGCCCGCTTCTATGCCAACCTCTCAGAAGTAGTCAAGTTCAAGCTCGACGGCGGGTTATCTGACCTTGGTTCACCGCTGCCGTTTCCACTGCCTTTCCCGCTGCCCTTTCCAGGATCGCCCCAGCCCATACCGCAGATGTCTTTGCCCTTAGAAGCGCGATCGCTGGCCGCCCAGAGCTTGCAGGGGGTCACCATTGACAGCCTGATCTACCCGCAGGCAGAAGGCATTCGGCTGCAAGGACGACTTTATGGCAACGACCGGGTTCGCAGCGTAGCGACTGCCGACCTGCCGGAGGCTGATTCGGCGCTGAGCTTTGTCCCGGCCCCAGCCTATAGTCTTAGCAGCGGTCGTAATCTGGCTGGACTGTGGCAGCAGATTTCGGCCAGACTCGCCCTCAGTGAATTCACTCGCGACTTTTTAGAGCAGGCACGCAGCACGGTTTCGACGCTTTTAGGACTAGATTTAGACACTGAGCTACTGGGCTGGATGGATCAAGAAGTGGTGCTGTTCTTCTTTCCCAGTGCGGGCGGGGGGAGCATTTTCCCCGAGTTTAATCTTGAAACGGGGATAGCTATTCAGACGAGCGATCGCAGGACAGCGCAAAAGGCACTGGACGCGCTAGATGCTTTCATTGACAGCAACGGCGCAGTAAATCAAAACTGGAGCGTGACGACGACCGAGATCAACGGCACCCCGGCAGTCAGCTGGCAGATTCTGGCTTACCCTAGATCAGCGGAGCCGCTCAGTGTCTTTGCCCATAGCTGGATTGCCGAAGATACGGTGATGCTCACTTCTGGCACTAGAGCAATGGCGCAGCTACTGAATGCCCCGAACTTTCAATCGGTAGAACGCTACCCCACCTTTCTGAACGCTACCGGGTCACTACCTCACCCCAATAACGGCTATTCGTACCTCAACGCCGGATCTACGCTTTCTTTGGTCTACAGTTTCTTTGGCAGATGGTTGGAACTATCGCCTGACGATCCGACCTTTCAGAACATTAAAAACTATTTAGGAACGGTGCGAGGCTTTGGCAGCACCACTTCTAGTACTGCCGAATACTGGCAGCTAGACACGCTGATGAATTTGGCCCCGGCTCAGGCAGATCTGCCATCAGCAGCGATTGGCTCAACAGAAGAACCGGCGGCGGAGTAGGCTCCGGGGCAAGTTTAAGGGGGCTCCTCCTTATAGAGCGGATGACGTAGCGGATAGGCGTCGCGCTAAGCTAAGCTCAAATACAAGCTGACATGAGGGCGGCTAGGCCGCTGAAGGTATGGAGCCGGTAGGGAAACAACTGCTGTGGAAACGCATTCGGCGCAATCTGCTGTGGATTGGGCTGCTGGCTTTTGTCTGGCTGATGTGCAGCGCTCAGGCTACGGCAGAAACCCTGAGTGAGCGGCAGCAGGCTTTTCCCAACTGGCAGGGCAAGCCATTCGTGCAGGCGGCGGCGGGCGACCTGGCCTATCCGCCGTGGATGGCGGGCACCTGGCGGCTCACTTCCACACTGATAGACATGGTGGCTCCCTTAGCACCGGAGATTAAGACGCCCGGATTTGAAGGCAACCGGCAGTTTTTGCATCAGCCAATCAAGGCAGTGGTGCGATTTGTGCCAAAGGCCACTTTTCGGGGGCGCTTTCTGAGCAGGCCACTGCCCTCAGCGCGTGACGAGGATATTGAAATTGTTTCAGATCGTGCCTTTAACGGGCTTAACCTGGCACGGGCGTATCTGGGCGACGACGAGGTGAAGTCAGTCAAGGCCGATCCAGACGATCCCAACCGGCAGATCACCTTCTTAAAGGACAATCAGCAGCTCATCTCTACCGTGACCGGTCGCGCGGTCGAAGAGCCGAACGGCGGAACATTTGCCACTACAGAAGTTTTTCAGCAGTTTTTCCGCAATCCCCGCAATGCGGACAATATGCCTACGGTCTATCTCAACGAAGTGGAAAATACGACGGTTTACCGCAAGCGAGCCGACCCGAACTTTCCTATTGACGCTGACCAGATCACGGCGATCTATCTCTCCCCCCAAGATCCTGACTATTTCAAAGCAAAAGAAAAACCGGTAGCCCTTTACCGCTACCAGCTTTCTTTTAGTCCGCTCAACGAGCCGCGTGATGGCGGAGCCTTCCAAGGGAATCGCTAAAAAGGAAAGCGTCGAGGAATTGGCAGAGGAATGACGTCTTCGAGGCGATCGCGAACCTCCCTTTCGACCCGGTCACTCACCTGCTGCACCAGCACATTTGAGACCGCGTTCAGCGCTGCCTGAGCGAACCCTGGCTGTCCGGTCGCCGCCACATCAAAGACACAGCCTTCGAGAAAGCGATCGGCCACGCCCAGATCTCGACAGCTTTGGGTGGCGGCGCGAATGCTCGCTGGTGCGACTCCTAGCAGACTGGGAAATTGGCTGGGGAAGGTTCGATTGGTAAAGGTCGCGGTCGATTCGCCAGGGCCATAGTCAAACAGCGAATCGGCCTGCTCCAGTCGCCAGCTATCGCCAAACTGCCGGTATAGCTGCTCAAAAAAGGCCGTCTGTAGCGAGTTGAGAGGGATCGGCACGTCAATTGCGCGGGTGACCAGCTGGGTGATTGGCGCATAGGCATTTTGGGTAGGAACGACCTGACCGTTGCGACCGCGCAAATCGTCACTGCCCTGACCGTTAAGGTCGCCCAGCAGGCCGATGAACTGGCCCTGCTGCTGGCGCGACACCCAGGGGGTGATATTCAAAAAGTCACTGTCACCGGCACGAATGCCCTTGATGGCTATCTGCTCGCCAGTAGGCAGATCGATGCTGTAGTAGCGATCGCCCTGCCGAGTAATCGCCCCGCCCTCTGCTAAGGCCAATGTGCCCTCCGTAAGGTCAGTAGGCACCCCATCAATCCACAGGGGCGAGCGGCCATCGGGCGCACCCTGAGCGTAAACGGCCACTCGGTGACTCCCCACTTTGACCGCGACAGCTGAGTTGAGAGAAATTGACTGATTGGGCACCTGTACTTGCCTTGCCTGAACGACAAAGTGGCCATCGCGAGACTGACTCAGCAAAAACTCGCCCACCGTTTGAAAGCTATAGCGGTAGCCATCGTAGGTGATGATATGCGGATCGCCATAGCTGGTGCCACTCGCGCGTCCTGCTTCGCCCCCGGCCTCAGCGCCTGAAGTGGGCGCGGGTTCGCAGGGAGAGTCGATTTGAATGGCGGCAACATAGGCGCGATCGCTGCTGCTGCTAATACTGCCCGCAGGCGCTGCGGTTACAGCAAGCAAACCGCGATCACTCTCAACCGAAATCACCCCGGCTGGCCGACTGCCATCGTCACACTGGCAAGTTTCACCCAGGCAATACTGCTGAGCGAAACCCGGAGATACCCGAGTTGTCGTCCCTTCGCCCCAGCGCAGTCCGCCGTAGCCCTCATCCACCACCACTTCGACAATTTGTCCGGCGGGCAGGCTCAGATCGAAGAGTCCGTGGGCGGTGGTTGGGATGCTCAGGCCAGCGCCCGCTTCAGGCGTCGTCAAAGGCAGGGGGCGATGGGCTCGCCGGTCGGATGAAATGCCTGCGCCGCTGGTATTCCATTCGGCGTCGGTAGGGCTGCGCTCCAAGCCCATTGCCCAGGTCTGCAAAAAGTGGGTTCGGTCGGTAGTACCCAGCAGCAACTCCAGGCCGTTGAAAGGGTCGGCGCTAGCAGGCAGCGCGCGATAGACCCCTTCGAGATCCTGCCAAACGTTTACACCGACATGCTGCAGGTGGAAAAACAGGCCCAGCGCATCGTAGGCGCGATCGCTCAACACCGCATTTCGCGATAGATACCGCTGCCAAAACGACTGACTCGCACCCGGCAGAACGCTATTTGAAAAGCGCGATCCGCCGACAAAGGCTTCTCCTGCCCAGGTCGCCGCACCTTCTTGAAACCAGCGGGGTAGGGCGTTTACCCCAATCAGCTCATGCTGGTAGCAGTGGTACATTTCATGCACCAGTGTGCTGCGCTGCATCGTGGTATCGCTCAGATCAACCCACCGATTGGCCAGTACGATCAGGCATTGTTCAGGGGGCCGACCGTCGCGCAGCCCTAGTAGGGCAGCATCATCGCTCAGTAGCTCCAGCCATCTGCCTGGTTCACGCGGGTCAGCAACGACCTGAATCGTGCGAGCGTAATGACCGTCGCCGGGGGTATGAATGCGCTGGTAATAGGCTTCTGTCGTCGCCAGAATCGGTACGGTAAAGCGGTAGCCCAGGCGGGATTCTAGCTCTGTTTTGAGGGTGTCTACCTGGCGGTTCAGAGCGACATCGTCAGCGACAGCAGACGGGGCCAGCAGATTCAGCGTCAGCAGCAGACCCAGGCCGAAAAGGGCAAGCCGTTTGACCTGGCGAGTACGCAGAAAACGCAGCATGACAGAGACCTCAGAAACACGGGCGGCTTGGCCAGTCGTTATTTAAGCTAACGGCTAGCTAGTTAAGGGTTCCGGAAATCCTTGCGAAATTTACATAATCAGAATGCAAGATCGCGCTTCTTTACAGAAGACGGGCTAACGGCGACGGGAGCGATCATCGTAGTCGCCCGGATAGTCATTGCGGCGGTAATCGTCACGGCCATAGTCATCATGGCCGTAGTCATCACGGCGTGGGTCAGGGCGATCGCCATACCCCCGATCATCATATGGACGAGGCCGAAACCGCTCCTGAGGCGGTTCGCTGTAGGGCCGTCTGCTGCCGCGCGGCGGCTCGTAGGGTCTGCTGCTGTAGCCCTGATTCGGGGATGGATATCGTCTGTCGGTCGAGGAGCCGAGGACGGTATTCTCAACGTGGAGCTTGAGCTGCTGAGCCATGCGCCGCAAGCCCTGACGCTCGTCCTGCCGAATAAAAGGTAAAAACACTTTGGAAAGAATGCCCGAAAACGTTTCCCGATGGATGTAGCGCGTGCGACCGGGGACGGTTTCTTGCAGCTCGAAGACATGCTCGCTGCGCAGGCCGGGGATAGTCGAGACCCATTTCATCAGGTAGGGCGATCGCATCATTGTAATCACCGGCTGAAATTCGGTTTCTTCGTCGCCTTCCAGCCTTTGCATCGAGAGAAATATTTCGTTGCCTCGCGCGAGCGTCAGGCCGGGGTCGCAGTCATAGAGAAAGGTATTCCAATAGCGCCACTGATCTTTACGGATGAGGGCATCCCAAACGACGCTTTGAGGCGCGTTGATGTCGATTTCAGCGTAGAGGGTAGGCATTGGGCAAGTAGGAAGGAGGAACGATCAGCGGGAGATGCAGAGCAAAGCTGTGTTTAGGGCGTATCTGCTCGAAGCGAGTGAAAAAGGGATAATCTTTTACTCATCGTTTATCATTCCTACTCCATCGTTATTATCTTATGGTTAGTTTGACGCCGAATCCTAGCTACAGTTTAACCCTCCGCATCAAACTGCCCAACCAGGTGAGTCGGCTATCGACAGTGATTGAGGCGATCGCCCGAGCGGAAGGCAACCTGGGCAATATCGACGTAGTCGCAAAAAGCCGCGAGTTCATCATTCGCGAGATTGCGGTCGATGCGGCCAGTACGGAGGCGGCGGCAAATATAGAGGCGGCGGTGCGAGCCCTCGACCATGTTGAAGTGCTAGCGGTGTATGACCGTACCTTTGCGCTGCATCAGGGCGGCAAGCTGCGGGTAGAAGCGAAAATTCCGCTGCGCGAGCAGGATGATTTGGCGATGGCCTATACGCCTGGAGTGGGGCGGGTATGCGTGGAAATTGCCAAGCATCCTGAGCGGGTGTACGACCTGACGATTAAAGGCAATACCGTGGCGATTGTCAGTGACGGCAGTGCGGTGCTAGGGCTGGGCAACTTAGGCGCGGCGGCTTCGATGCCGGTAATGGAAGGCAAAGCCATGCTGTTCAAGGAATTTGCAGGGCTGGACGCTTTTCCGATTTGCCTGGATACGCAGGATACTGAGGAAATTATTGAAACGGTGATACGGATTGCGCCTGTGTTTGGGGCGGTGAATTTGGAAGATATTAGTGCGCCGCGCTGCTTTGAAATTGAAAAGCGATTGCAGGCAGCGCTGGATATTCCGATTTTTCACGATGACCAGCACGGGACGGCGATTGTGAGCTTGGCAGCGCTCATGAATGCGCTGAAGGTGGTGAATAAGGAGATCGGCGATATTCGTCTGGTGATCAATGGCGCTGGCGCGGCGGGGCTGTCGATGGGGCGATTGTTTCAAGAAGCGGGAGTGCGGCATTTGGTAATCTGCGATTCGCGCGGCATTATCGGGCACAGCCGAGAGAACCTGACAGATGAGAAAAAAACGTTTGCTGTTGAGCGCTCGGGCACGCTGGCAGATGCAATGCAGGGCGCTGATGTGTTTATGGGCGTGAGTGCGCCGGGGGTAGTGACGGTCGAAATGGTGCGCTCGATGGCGGATAAACCCATTGTGTTTGCCATGGCCAATCCGGTGCCAGAAATTCAGCCTGAGCTACTGGAAGGCATTGCGGCGGTAATGGCGACCGGGCGCAGCGACTATCCCAACCAAATTAACAATGTGCTGGCGTTTCCGGGTGTCATTCGGGGAGCGGTGGACTGCCGGGCGCAGGCGATTACGACCGAGATGTTTCTGGCGGCGGGAAAGGCGATCGCCTCCCTCATTCCCGACACTGAGGTCGGCCCAAATAACATCATGCCGTCGGTATTTGACCAGCGAGTGGCCCCGGCGGTGGCCGCAGCCGTGAAGGAAGTGGCGCGGTCGGCGGGCATCGCGAAGAAGTAAGGCCGAGGGTGTAACTCAGGGAAGATCCATGATCACCCGCCTTTGCCATAGACTATTGGGCAGAACACCCAAGAGGAATCCTATGCTGAACGAAGCGGCCAAAAAAACAATGCTGCGCAAAATCCCCCACGGGCTGTATGTCTGCGGCGTCAAAGATGGCGAAGAAGTGAATGGCTTTACCGCGAGCTGGGTCATGCAGTCATCCTTTGAACCGCCCCTGGTGGTGACCTGCATCAAAGCAGATTCGACCTCTCACGCGATGGTGAAGGCGAGCGGGGTCTTTTCGCTGAGCATTTTAGAAGATAGTCAGAAGGCGATCGCGCAAAACTTTTTCAAGCCCTTGCGCCGCACCGGCAACAAGTTTGAAGACATCGAATTTTACCCCGGTGAAGAGACCGGTTGCCCGATCATCAAAGACTC
>JBBQAC010000048.1:0-20757 GCA_038315915.1 Phormidesmidales cyanobacterium | reverse complement strand
GAGAAATTCGCTGAATTCGTTGATGGCGTTTTTGATGAAGTTGGCGGCTCGGTCGATGAGAGCGATCGCTGCTGCCTTCACCGCATCCAATATCTTGTTAATCGCGGATCGCACCGCATCAAACACTGCCTTAATCGCATCGGTCAGCGCCTGAAACGCCTTCTTAACAAAATTAACTGCCCGATCCCACCAGCTTTCATTTTCGGCGTCTCGCTCGGCCTCTCTCTTTTTATCTTCGGCCTTGCGATCGCCGCCCTGCACTTCCGCTTCTGAATCTCGCTCGGCCTGAGCATAGTCGGTACGGATAGTGGCCTGATCTGCTCGCACCCGACCGTTAATCGCGGCTTGATCATCCCGGCGACGGACTGCTGCATCGTCTTCCACCGATTGCACCGCCGCCTGCTGATCATTTAGAGTTTGCTGGCGTTCAGTCTGAATGTTCTCCCGCTGGGTCTGTACCTCTGTACGCTGGGCGGTATCGGCTTCCAGGGTTTGGCGGTTGGCTTCGGTTTGGGCCGTGTCGACTTGTTGCTGGCGATCGCGATCTCTCTGATCGGTCGCTTCCTGTACCTTCGTCTGGGCCTCTGTCATGCTGGCCTGCATCGGCTCCTGGTTCGTCAGATCAAAGGCTGTATTCACCTCCGCTGGCATCTCTCGGGCGGAAAATTCGTCAATGCCCGTAACCGCTCCAGGCTGGGTGACAGCAGGCGGTACGAGGGGTTCTAGCGGAATGGCTTCTTCCATCACCACGGGCTGTACTTGATCGGGGCCGGGGCCGGTGAGGACGGCTTGCTGGGCTTCGTCGCGGGCTTGGGTAGCGCGATCGCGTCCTGCCAACACCTGGTTCTCAATCCGCTGCGGATCGGTTTCTCCCTCCAACGGCACAGCAGGGGCTGGCCCTGGTGAAGTGTCTACCGCTGGATCGGTAGTTTGTACGTCGCTGAGCGTATCCCCAATTTCGCTGGCCCGGTCTTGCGGGCTGTTGCCTTCGGTAAAGCGGGAGATTGTTCTTTGCAGCGCGTCATTGCCAGTGAAGGTACCCGGATCGGCGGTCGGCGATACTTCTGGCTCTGGCGCGGGTTCTGGCGTGCCGTCTTCCAGGGAGACCGGCTCAGCGGTAGGCGACTCAACGGCAACTGCTGGCGGCTCCTCAGTTTCACCCGACAGCTTGGCCTCAAAATCGGGCATCTCCGCCTGAAAAGTCTCGTTCTCTGCCTTGGACAACGTGTCCATATCTGCGCCCAAAGAGCCGTAGGAGCGGGCCTTGAGGGTAGGCGGCGCGGCAGCATAGGCATCCACCTTTTCATCGACATCTGCCGCGTTGGCAAGGGCGGCTTCGGCAGCGGCTAGCTCTGCCTCTCGGGCCGCTACGTCTGCGGCAGTTATGCCCGGTTCAGGCGGGGCGGGGACCTCCAGCGCAGGCACCTCTTCTAAGTCATCGGTAATCGGCGCAGTGTCTCTGTTGTTTAGTGCGGCTTCTGTATCGGCTTGAGCCTCAGGCTCTGCTTCCGTCGCTTGAATGGGCGCAGGAGCTGAAAAAGTTGGGCGATCAGGCTCAGTTCTGGCGGTCAAGGCTTCTTGAGGGGTGGGCGATTCGCTGATGGTGGCGGGGGGTGCATTGCGCAGACAGGCGATTTGCAAAGGTTGCAGGACTGAGTTAACGACGACGGGTGCCCAGGGTGCAGTCGTATCGGCGTGGAGAGAGCTAACAATCTCTTGAGTGAGCTGTGCTGCCTCCTGCTCCGCTGAATCTAAGGCAGGTAGCAGTTTCGGCGCTGCGGATCGGGCTCCCGGCGCTGATTGCAAGGCATGAACAACTTCGTGAGTGACTATTTCTAGAGGAGGCTGCGGTTCTGCCAGAAGAATTTTGCGATCGCAGTGAGCCGCTTTAGCCCCCAGTTCAATCAATACGCTTCGCACATTCGGCGTCCCGGCATAGACCTCAACGTCGCTTAGAGACTGACCCAACCGCGATTCGAGTACAGCTTTGTAAGGCAGTTGCGTCGATTGTTCTTGGGATAGGATTTGATTGATTTGTGAGGGGCCAGCAGGAGGGGGATCGGGGGGGCGATCGCTGGACTGAGCCTTGCTATGAAACCAGGAAGTTTCTGCTGAGAGAGGTTCTATCTCGATCTCTTCCTGTCTGTCCAGAAAAAGTTCTTCTGTAGAGTTTTGAGAAAAAGCGCTTTCGATTGGTGGCTGAGAAGTCAACGAATCTTCGATTTCTAAACCTGATAGATCCGAGGTGGGCTCCTCCGCTAATTGAGCAGATGGAAGAAATTCCTCAGCCAAATCATCCGCCTCTAAAAGCACCTCTTCTACTTTTGCTTCGGCTTCAGGCTGTTCTTGTTCTCCTAACGGCAAGGGCTCAACCGCCACCGGATCTTCTCCTGCCGCTACTTCCCCAGCCTCCCACCAGCCCAGATCTAGCGCTGCTGGCGCTGCTATCAGCACCGCCCTCATATCAATCCCTTCCGCCGCCAGTGACTCCAGCCACGTAGCCCAGGCATCCCGTCGCTGACGAACCGGCGGCTTCCCCTGCAGAACCGACAACGACTTCGCTTTCACTCGCACCTGCGTTTTCATCCCCCTAGCCCCCGATAGATGGCACGGGCAATCTCAACGCCTAGCAGGTTTGGCTGGTTCTCTTGGGCAGAGACCGCAATCGGAGCGGTGCTGATGGCAGCGCGATTTGTCATCTGCCTAAGAGAACCTGGAATTCCATTCACTTGAAACAGCCGCGTCAGCTCTACCGAGACCGACGCTTTCAGCCCCTGTCGATCTTGCACAGGCACGTCTACCAGCACCAGCTCTTGAATCTCTAACTCGACATTACATCGGTTCAAATCCATCCTCGTACCTCCGCCTCGGCCAATTTTTTGTCAAGCTTGGTGTATTCGCTCTGAGCGGCCTGTAGCAGGTGCCCCATCTGCACAGGCGACGACTCTGCTGAAGCCAAAAAAGCCGCGTTCATAGCAATGCTGTAAATGTTGCCACCGGGCACCGTGAGCTGGGCCAGCTTGTCAGGCGCGAGGCCGTAAGTCGGCGTCTGCTCAGGAAAAACGCGCTGCCACATTTCTATCCGCTGAGCCACATCGGGAAAGGGAAAAGAGACCACAAAGCGAATTCGCCGGAGAAAGGCCGGGTCAATTGCGCTTTTGAAATTGGTGGTGAGGATGGCCAGCCCCCGGTAGGTTTCCATCCGCTGAAGCAGATAGCTGACTTCGATATTGGCATGGCGGTCGTGACTGTCTTTGACTTCGCTGCGTTTGCCAAACAAGGCATCGGCCTCGTCAAAGAGCAAAATTGCCCCACCCTGCTCTGCCGCGTCAAAAATCCGGCGCAGATTTTTCTCCGTTTCGCCGATATATTTACTCACGACTGCGCTCAGGTCAATCCGATAGAGGTCGAGCTGGAGCGCTTGGGCCAGGACTTCTGCCGATAGGGTTTTGCCGGTGCCGCTGCTGCCTGCGAACAGGGCGGAAATACCCAGACCGCGATCGCTCTTTCGCCCGAAGCCCCAGGTTTCGTATACCTGTGATCGCTGCTGCACCGCTGCGACAATCGCCTTCAAAGTCCGCATCTGCCCCGCTGGTAGAACCAGATCCTCCCAGGTCGCCATTGGTGTCAGCCGCTGCGCCAGATTGTCCAGCGTGATCCGTGCCTGCTGCCGACAAGCCTGCCAGAGGCGGGACTGAAGGGATAAATCGGTAGTTGACTGACTCAAGGCCGCGCTCACCTGAAAAATGCTTTCGGGATCTAAGCTGAACTGACTGGTAACAGAGCCAAGTTCGACCTCAGCGCCCGCTTCACCGAGGGCCTGATGCCACAGCGTGGTCTGTTCGGCAGGTGAAGGGCGGGGCACCTCTAGCCGCACGGTTTTAGGCAGCAGCAGCGGCTCGTCACTGCTCAAGATCAGCCGTCCTTTTTGCCGCTGAATAAAGCTGTCCAAAAAAGCAGGCTTTTCCAATGAGTTCAGCGCACTTGTCTCAATGAACAAAGCGTAGTTGCCCAGGGCAGCTTCTCGCTCCCATCGCCGCTGAAAGTGAGTGCGCTGCTCGGTAGTTGAAGGCAGGCTGCTAATTTCCAGGGCGTAGGGATGGACGTTGTGATGAGCGCAGGCAGCAGCGGCGATCGCCACCCGATTCGAGGCTTGCCCCCCATACAAATTGATCAGCGGCAAGGCTTCCCGGTGGCTCCACTCCAGGCAAATGCGCTCGGCCAATGCCTGCTGAGAAGGCGGCAGCGCAACTGGGGCAGCTAGCGGCGTCACGCAGGTTTCAAGCTGCGAGTCGAGATAGGTTACGCCCATCAGGTAGTGCAAAATGCGTTCGTCAATCCGTAGCGCTTGAATAGTCAGCGCTTCGTCACCTGTGAGGTCAATTAGCTGCCAGTGGCGGAGAGGAGCGGCTGGGGTGAGCGCATTCCAGCGGGCCGGGGCCAGACAGCGCAGGGCGAGATTCCAGGTGGGGTAAGGGCAGGGCGGATTGCCCTGAAGCGCGGCGTAGGTTTGGACGAGGCCAGGATCAAGTGCCGCTGCTGCACAGAGCAGTAAAATACCCCGTTCAAAAGGTGAGAGGCTCAGCGCTTTGCAGAGGGTAGTGAGCGCGGGCGGGGGCTGCTCGGGTAACCAGTCCGGTTCGGCCAGGGATTTGCTGGCAGCGCTGTCCTTTTGAATGGCAACCAGATGCTGACGTAGCAGGGCAACAGATTGGTAAAGATAGCGCTGGTTTTGGACTGTCCAGGCGGTGGGCGGGCTCATGGGGTGGCCTCCAGCGTGAGGGTTGGCCCAGTGAAAGGCGCAATCGGATCGGTCGGATTGGTGATTACTGCGCGGGTGAGGGAGCTGTCGGCACCATCTACTCGGATACGGACGAGGTAGTCGGCGGCGACAGCTCCCGGTGTAGAGAAGACGAGAACTTCGCTGCGCTGATCCGCTGGGGAAAGATCGCTGGCGGTTCCGCCCAGCAGGATGTCGGTGGCAGCAATCAGCAGGGCCGGAGCAGTGAAGCTATAGGCGCGGGTAGGGCGGCCTGAGGGGGCAGGGGTTTCGTTGAACAGGAGGGTGAGGCGCTGGTTGCCAAGGGCGGGCGGAGTGAGGCCGATGCGGACGGCGGGGAAGGTGACAGGTTGGGTGAAGCGCGATCGCTCATCGGCTGAGAAGGCGGCGTTGAAAGCGGCTTCGTCTGCGAGCAAAACAACGTCATAAGTCGGCGGTGGGCCTGCGGCTATTTGCTGAATCGCGGGCTGCAATACAAACGCAGCGACGTTGGATTCGATGCCTTGATGCGGCTCGTTAGGGGTTCCTAAGTCAAGCGGGTGAAGCACTTGAACCGTATTCACGCCTGCTTGCAGTCCAGCGGGCAAAGTGACTTCTACAGTTTGATTGGTGGGGTTGGAAGCGAGTGCGATCGCCCCATTGCCAAATCTCACCTGCATCGGATTGCCCTTCAGTCCCTGGCCGCGCAGCGTGATCACAGTTTCTGCTGCCGCTAGCTGAGGCTCGACTCGTTCGATCATGGGCGACTGCACAGGCACGGCAAATACTCTACGATTCAGCACAGGCGGCGCAGACTGGGTGCTTTCTGCTCGCGCAATTAGCACGACCGAGACGTGATAGGCGGTGCTGGTACGGTAGGTAGCCTGAAGCGATGACCACAGCCGGGACATGGATTCGGTATCTAAGTATTCAGGGCTAATTTTAATCAGCTCTACCTGTTCTGCCAGTCCGGCGGCGGCGATCGCCTGAAAGTTCCCCGGCAAAATCCCCCCGTCAACAGCCCCTCCAGAGAGCGCCCGACGAATGGCTCCCCGGCTCAAAATAGTGTGCTCATGAAGAAGCTGCATGGCATAGCCCAGCAAAATTTCCGCGTCAAATTCGTCGCTGCCATAGGCGGTCAGCAGGTAATGCAAATCCAGAGCAAGCGGGGCATTGTTGAGGCGATCGCCCCGGCCATTGTGACTGGGCAAGCATTCGTTGCGCCAGTTGAGATTTGGCGTCACCTGATAGAGAAACAAATTGAGCTGAATCCCTTGCGGGCCGTTGCCGCTGCTGGCAGGCGGTGGCCCCACGCGCACCACCACTTCATTGTTAAGCTGAGCGTCGATCAGGCCATTGTTGAGCAAATCTTTCAGTACCGCAGAGACGGCGGCGATCGCCAGTGCATTTGCCATTTACACCTCCCGGCTCCGCCGCTGCAAATACCGCTCTAGAGACATCGGAGGCTGCTTTATCGGGGCCGCTCGTCGGGGCGAAGGCGTCGGGTTTGCCGGTGTCGCTCTGATCTCGACTCGACCAATCGCAATCTGAATAGTGGGCGGCGGTGGCGCAGCAGGTAGCGGCGATGGCGGTAAGGCGGGCTGAAGCAACGGCTGAAGCGATAAGGGCGAAACCGTTTGCTGATGGCGGTCGGTACCGGGTAGGGGAAAAGATTCATCGGCTGGGACTGCGGTCTCAACAGGCATCGTCTCGGCTGAAATCGCCGAGAGATGAAGAGATTTAGAATCCGGTGCAGGTGAGGTAACCGGCAAAGCAGTCGAAGTCGCGGTTAGCGGCTCAAAAGGCGTTACAACAGCGTTGTCAATCTGTTGAAAAGGATTTTCGGCCAGTCGGTTCGCGTCAGACCAGCTAGCCTTTGACTGACTGACCTCGCCTGTAGCCTCTCCTATCCAGCGAGTGATAGATTCCAGGCGAGCCACTACATTCTCACCAGTCGTGAAGCCTTGCGTGACAGGGTTAGAAGATGCCGGATCCGAAGGTGAGGCCACACCAAATACTGGCGGCGATGACAGTCGGGAGTGACCAGGGGGCAAAGGCTCAGATGTCTCAGCGACAAACTGACGCGCACCACTCTCCTCAGAAAGCGTGTTTTCGGCAGACGGGACTGGCTGCACAAACCGCGAAAGAACCAGAGGCTGAACAGTTTCAACCTGTCCCTGCTGACGGGCAATCAGCTGCTCAAAGAACTGACTCATCGACTGGCCTCCCCAAACGAATTCCCTGTCTGGCCAGCAATTTGATTCAAGTAAGCTCGTCGCCGCAGTGGATTCATCGCCAAAATATCCGCCTCACCCCAGCCATACACCGACGCCAGCAAATGCACCTCCTGAAGCAATCGCTGCGCCGCCGTCGCAATCTCCCGCCAGAAAAAAGAAACAATATCAAACAGTACTTTCCACTGATGCGCACAGTTCAGACAGCTCAAATTTAAAACAACCTCAGCCTGCGGATCTTGTTGGGCGATATAGTCTTCTAGTTCTTCAACAATCTCCTTCGGAAGAGTCTCAGGCGCGATCGCTCCACCCTCCCCAGCCAATAAACATCGCCGCAACAAACTCATCCGAGCCACTTCAGGCGACTGTCCTCTGATCGCCAAAAAATCAGCACTCGTCGGCAACCGAAACCTCACCCAATACCCCCCCTTTTGCCACTCATATGCCTTCTCCCCCTCTCCCCCTGGCTGAGCGGAGTCAAAGTCCCCCACCATCTCCGCCACCGGCACCACCGCAATATCCCCCACCGCCAGCCCATACTCCAGCGCCTCAGCACACTGAGGGCAGCAGGTAACGGCCTGAAGCTGAGCGCCGAAGGTACGCGATCGCAATGCCAGAAGCTGCGCATCTCGCTGACCAATCGGCAGGTCAGCCAACCGCCCCGCCGTCACCTCCGGATACGCCACCGATAGCATCACCAGCGCCTGTGCTACAGGCGATCGCCCCTGTCCCCACTCCCAAATATGCAACAAATCGCCAGCGCTTAGGGTTCGCATCTATCAACCCCGGTTAGGCCGGTTCCACAAAGGACGGTTCGGTCGGCTCAGTCACGTCGTAGTCGCGCTCCCAGCCTTCATTTTGCAGCGTCAGCATTTGAATCGCCACCGCATTCGCATTCGCATCTAGCTCGGGCAGCGCCTGAAACTCCGACACCCAGCAGCGGTATATTTTGTAGGCAATGGCTACCTGCCCCGCCTCATTCATCAGCTCAACGATAATGTCCTTGCGAAAATCTTGCAGCGACACCTCGGCCCCGAGCCCCGAGCCATAGTTCCAAATCTTGTTCGCCCACTGCTCAAAATCCCGGTCGTGAGTCACCCCACGCTCCAGCGCAATCGGCTCATACTTGGTATGCCCAGGAGCCTTCAGCACCGTGCTAGAGTAGCCCCCCTCCCGATGCTCGATCACCTCAGTCGTGCGCTTCAGCATCCCGACCTTACTGATACCCGCCACATAACGCCCGTCCCACTTCACACGAAACTTAAAGTTCTTATACGGATCGAGCCGTCCGGCATTCACGCTAAATTGCATAGTGCTTTTCCTGGTAACTCTTCACGACAAATCTTCTATACGTCTACCGATCCAGCAATTTGCTGAAACTTGATAATCACAAATTCAGCCGGCTTCAAGGGCGCAAACCCTACCACAATGTTGACAATGCCCAGGTTAATGTCGTTTTGGGTGGTGGTCTCGCGATCGCACTTCACAAAGTAAGCCTCCCTCGGCGTCGAGCCCTGGAACGCCCCCTGCCGGAACAGCCCCTGCATAAACGCACCCAAATTCAGCCGAATCTGCGCCCACAGCGGCTCATCATTCGGTTCAAACACTACCCACTGCGTGCCCCGGTACAGACTTTCCTCTAAAAACAGCGCCAGCCGTCGCACCGGAATGTACTTCCACTCCGAAGCCAGTCGGTCATCTCCGGTTAGAGTACGCGCCCCCCACACCACGTTTCCATACACCGGAAAAGAGCGCAGGCAGTTCACCCCTAGCGGATTGAGCTGACCATTTTCACCGTCAGTCAGCTTCACCGTCAGCTCGCGGGCCCCGGTGACAGTGGCATCGATACCTGCTGGCGCTTTCCACACGCCCCGCTGCACATCTGTACGGGCCATAATGCCAGCGATCGCTCCGCAGGGCACGAACTCGACTAGCCGATTTTCTTTGAGTGGATCGGCCATTTTCACCCTTGGGAAAAACAGCGCGGCATTTTGTGAGTTGCTCCATCCGCCCAAAAAGCCGCTCAGATTAGTGGTGGCGGCATCTTTTGTCCGCCAGCCATTGGGCGGATCGACGATCAGCATGGCTCGTCGAGCATGGCAGTAGGTCAGCGCTTTGATCCAGGTGGCCGGGTCGATGTCGGTATCGCGAGTGGGCGGTGGCAGGCACAGCAAGTTGAAAAGGTCTGCTTTTTCCAGCGCGTATATGCCTGTTTTCTCGTTTTGGTTGCCCTGGTAAAACCGGTCTAAGAGTGCCAGACCGTCGCTGCCCTGGGTGGTCACGGTAATAGCGACTGGCTCACCCTCTGTATCCACCGTTCGATCCGGGCGACTGGCCGTAGGCGTACTGCCATCGCTTTGCAGTCGCACCAATCCAGACTCTAGTCTCAGCACGTCTCCCACATAGCGACGGCTGTTTGGAGCTAGCTCCAGATTGCGAAAGACTTCAGACGACTGCACCTGACCATCGATAAAGTACTCCACTGTCAGGTTGAACTGGGTACTGCTGGCGGCGATCGCCGTATCGTGATCGACAATCACCCGCAGGTCATCTCCCCAACTGCCATCATTCGCCGCTTCCACAATCATCGGATTTTCACCCGTAACCGGTAGTGAAATGGCCGCTCTCCCGTTGATCGGCGGGAGAGCGGTGAATTCAGCAGCCGCTACCGCATCTGGACGAGCAGCGGGCAGCGCGGCATCGGGCGCAATTCGCACCGGGCTACCGGCCAAAGCGGCAGCAAGCTCACCCATCGTAATATCGGGAAATGTCTGAGTAGACCCTGGAACCGTTGTACCTTCGTCATCGACACGGAAAAGAGTCAGATTAAAGTGGTCATCGGTTACCCCTTCGCCGCTGACACCGCTATAGTCCACGGTGGCTCTTAGCGCAGTCCCCGAGTCTCCCGCCTCAATTGCTTCGAGCGATAAAGTCTCTGTCCCCGCCGCCAGATCGACACTTGCCGAACTCTCCCTGTTCACAAGCCGGACAATCAGGGCATCTCCGCCCCCATTGAGGAAAAATTGCTGTACTGCGTAGCTCATCGTGCTGGGCTCCCACAGCCCCCCGAACTGCCGTTCAAAGTCGGCAAACGACTGAATCCGCACCGGCTCATTCACCGGCCCCCACAGCGCCCGACCGATAAAAGCCGTAATCGAGGTGGCGACCCCGGTGATCGTGCGCACTCCGCTGGGCAGTTCTTCGATGTAAACCCCTGGATAGGTAGGTGTTACAGGCATGAGCGCGGCCTCCCAATGACTAGGTAATACTGTCTATTTTTTACAGATGCAGTTGAGCTAGTGCCGTTGCCAGTCTGAGATGACTGGTCTGAGGGAGAAGGGACTTTGCGCACTCGCTATACGATTTAAGATATCTGACGGGTTGAGCGATCGCTTTTTTCTCTCAGCAAAGCGTTGAACTTATTTACAGAACGCAACTCTACTTTGCGTTGCGCTAAGTGAACAGCCACTGCTGCTGACTACGGAAGCGAGCAAATTATCACACAGGGTAGACGACCTTATTGGCTCTAGTTTTCTGTATATTAGGAGAAAAGTGGAAAGGGGAGAGACAACGATGAGCTACCGGTCAAGTGTCAAGAATCGCTTGGTGATTTCATATTTAACGTTGAGAAAAGCGACTGGATTCTTGGGAATTGGGCTTCCTTTTGTACTTTCTATTGGCGGTATGCTGCTCTACTCGCTAGGGATTCAGAGATCTCTTAGCAGCTACTACCACACAGGTATGCGCGATATCTTTGTGGGCACTCTCTGCGCTATCGGAGTGTTTCTATTTGCTTACAAAGGATACGAACGAAAAGATAATCTCGCGGGTAATCTCGCCGGTATATTTGCAATAGGAACAGCGCTCTTTCCGACGACTCCAGAAGTAGCCTCTTCGTTGGAAAAAACAATCGGCACCGTTCACGTCATAGCCGCCACATCTTTTTTTCTGACGCTTGCTTACTTTTCTCTCTTCCTATTTGTTAAAACTGACCATCCGAAATCTGCTACCCCCCGTAAAATGCAGCGCAATCAGGTGTACCGGGTCAGCGGCTACGTGATTGTAGCCGCTATCGTATTGATCGCACTTTTCACGCTTCTGCCCGATGAGTTATCAAATCAGCTCAGTCGGTTGAACCCGGTATTCTGGCTTGAGTCAGCCGCCATCCTTGCTTTTGGCATTTCCTGGCTAACCAAAGGCGAAGCCATTCTCAAAGACCGTTCTTGATCCCATTACAGAGCGGCTTCGCAATCACATTAGTCAGAAACAAACCAGCAGCGACCTTTGCCTACGGTAGGCTACTAGCTAGTCGCACTACCAACCGCACCCTTAAGGGCAGCAATGCCCTGTTCAACACTCGCCCACAGACCCATATCAGGTTCCTTGCCAGCTAGCTCTCGGGTGCCTACGAAGTACAGGACGCCTTTGAGCACCTCTTGATGAGCGCGATTCTCAAAGTTGACCTTGTTCAGTGGCTCCACCGCATTTTGCAGGTCATCGTCTAAAGATTGGGCTGCTTTGTGCAGGACTAAGCCTGTCATCGTCTGCTGATGCTTGAGCAGCTCAAACTGAAAGAACTTGTCATAGGGTGTTAGCTCTGAACCGTTCATCATTTTGGTGACGGCTTCAGCATGCTTTTGAGTAATGTCGCGAGGTTCGGCGCGGGTGCCAAATTTAGAAATGACTTCTTCGATTTTGGGAAGGTTTTCGCGATCGCTCTTCACAATCTTTTCTAATCGCTCACGAATGGTGCTGTCGTCAGTCTCTGCCATCAGCTTTTGTGCGCTTTCAATCAGCACGTTCTGAAATAGCTTCAGGTCAGCTAACTTTGTTGCCAGGGTTGTCATATCAGCCATATTGTTATCTCCAATCCGCATCTTTTGTAAAAAATCGCGGCACAAATTAAATCACGGTGATAATCATCGCTGTTTTCTTTTTAGAGCCTCTTCCCTCTTCAGGGAGATTCCATTAAGATCTATGACAATAGGCTTGCATCGGGCTTTTGGCACGGTCAGTCTCTTGACTATTTTTAGCCACTGTCGACGACCCAAAGTATCTCTTTAGGATGAGTACAAACAATCTCACAGTCAACCGTCAACAACGCTCGTCAGATGCCCTAAGATAGTTTCAAACAAAGGTCTCTCTGCGGGCATTGGGTGCATACAAGCTTGCTGCAAGCGACGCAGATACGCTACCACAGTGGTGGCAGCGGGCGCTCCTTCAGCGGGCATACACCGATCTAGCAAGTCCTCCATCAAACAGCCAAACGCCCTGACTTCTAACCGCTCTAAACCTGACATAGCGTCATCGGTCGAGCCATAAAAGGACGCTGCCCCAAAGTCTCCCAAAAAGCTGTCACCGGCGGCATCAATCAAAATATTGTGAGCGTAGAGGTCGCCGTGCATAATGCCATTGCGGTGGAGATGGGCGATCGCACCCCCAATTCCCCGTAAAATTTGCAAAATCACCGGCAGTTCGAACACAGCGCCCGCCGGATAAGTATCTCTCGTGCAGGTATCGAGATCGGGCGGGTTGCCAAGATTTTTGTAGTCAGGGGGAATAAAGGAAAACACCAGCCCAGCCTGGCCCCTGGCCTGGTCAGTGAAATGCTCGCTCAGCTTACCCAGCACCGTGACCAAATTAGGATGAGACCCGGCGGCAATACAGGCCCGCATTTCATCGGCAGGCAGGCCATCACTGGTGATCTCCCCTTTGAATAGCTTCACAGCAACCTCGCAGCGGTCTAAACCCTCCGGCTTCCACAGTCCTTTGTAGATAACGCCGGAAGCTCCCTGCCCTAGCATTTCTTCGATCTGTAAATCGCCTTTATCAATCGTGGGAATCGAGCGATTGGTAGCGGGTGAGTGCAGGCAGC
This sequence comes from Phormidesmidales cyanobacterium, assembly GCA_038315915.1. Lineage (GTDB taxonomy): Bacteria > Cyanobacteriota > Cyanobacteriia > Phormidesmidales > Phormidesmidaceae > Phormidesmis. Next base: position 7,889 of record JBBQAC010000048.1, on the reverse strand, counting down.
AAGGATTACCTGCATAGGCCAGCCACGACAGGCGCGGCAGTGAAAACAACCAGGCGGGCAGTGACTGAAGCTGGTTTGCCGACAGCCGAATCAGCTCCAAGCTATGGCAGGCTGCCATTTCATCTGGCAGCGATTGAAGCTGGTTGCCTGCCAGCATCAGCTTTTGTAATTGGCTGAGCTGGCCAATAGCCTTTGGCAGCGCTTTTAGCCGGTTGTCGGTCAAAATCAGCCAGCGGATAGCGGGGGAGAGGGCGCGATCGCCGATCATCTCCATTTGATTGTGCTTAAAGCTGACCATCGAAAGTGAGCGGCACTCTGCCAAGACAGATGGAAACACCTTGAATCGGTTGTCATTCAAGAACAAAATTTTCAGCCGCTGCAACCGACCAAACGTCTCAGGTAGGTGGCTAAAGCAATTGCCCGACAGGTCTAAAACCTCCAGGGACTCGGCCATGTCCAAAATTTCCAGCGGAAAGTCGGCCAGTCCGCAGGCAAGCTTTAACCGCTTTTGTCCTATCAACTGGCCCGATTTCAACTGTGCTAGCGTTTCCATACCCTGTCACCTTTCGCCTCAAGCAGACGCAAACCTCAGTTCTGCCTTACCCTAGCAGGCAACACGGCCTTTGCTGATGAATGCGCTGCTGCTCGCTTGCTATGGGCTCACAGGCCCTAAGGTACTTTCTGCGATCGCACAGGAATCATTGCCCTCATCGATAAAGGTATCTCGGGCAATTTGAATATCCTCCTTATATAGCTTTGCCCACTGCGCGAGCTGCCTTTCAGCCGGAATAAAGTAAGTGGAGCTTTTTGAGAGGCTACAGAATTCTCTGAGCATGGGTAGCCACCTGGCATTTTCGGCATGTTCCATGCCCCGGTCAAACAGGTCTCGATTGCTCTCAAAGAGAAGCCCGCCTGTAGGCGGTGAGGCTGCTACCTGAGGACTTTGCGTGACTACCTCAGGACTGGCGACGTTTGAAGTCGCGGTAGCATCTCCTTGAGAGCCCCGCAGATACATCAAAACGGCAGCAGCCAAAATTGCCGCACAGCAGGCCAGGGCGGTCGCTCTCAAAGGTAGCGGAGAGCCCGAAAGATACTGACCGTACTTTCCGGGTTTAGCAGAAACAATGGCAATGGGTCGGGTAATGCCCGGCAACTGCCGCTCAACCCATCTCAAACTAAAAACATTGGCATAAACCGCGTTGGTCACAGCTAATGCGCCATTATGCAAAGTGACCAGCCCGGAGCGGAGCAGTGCCTCTTGCTCTGGACTACTATTGGCTGATACCGCACCTCTTTGCAAAATCTGCATGTATAAAATGAGGATGGAGTCTCTCATATCCTCATTGTCGAGGAGAGCGCTGCGAATTTCCTTGAGATGGCGACTAGCTAAGTTATTTTCCCAATTGTGAAGTATTTTTTGCTGAGCAATACTATCAATGATGTCTGCCTCTTTTCCTGCCGTAAACTTCGAGGAGTCGGACGAGTATTCGATAAATTGATTGCAGAGTAGCTCAGTAATAAAGTGCTGCCCGCCTGACCATTTTTGAATTTTCTCAAGAATTTCACAAACGACATGGATATCGCTGATTCTTTGGAAAATTTCTTCCTTAAAATCTGCTAGGACAGTAGGTGTCCGAGTTAGATGCTCTTCTGAATTCATGTTTCTAATACTTCTAAGGCAAAGTATTGGTAAAACTACTTCCGAAATGTGCACCCATATTGCCCGGCGAACCAATTCCTTGCTTCAATTTTTTCCGGTTTTCTAGTTTTCTGTCTTGAGTCCTTTGACTGTGGTGGACTGAAACGTACAGAGCGGTAGTTGCGATCCCAATTATTATCCTCCGTCTCACGGATATTTATGTGAAGAGACAGTAAGTATTTCCCCCGATCCCGGTTCGTTTAAAGGCAAGAAAGCCTCAGTATTATCCCTGAATATTTTCAGCACTCTTTGTAAGACAAATCACTCACAGTCAGCGACTCGTGCGCAGGTTACCGCCAGACCCAAGTTCTGACACCCCAGGCATTGGGTAGCGCTGATGGCCGTAGATAGTCGCATTTACCTGCAAACCGAGCCCAAGCAAGCTGATCTCTGTTTTAAAACTACCCTGAGACAGCTCAGTAGCCGCCCGAACAATTAGAGCAGGGTGGTATCTTAGGTACGGACATTTCCTGTTAGTGCGGTACGCATAAATTGTTAATATTTGCAGATATTTGCATGGGTTCGGCATCCCAACAGAGCCGAAATACGGCTGGCACCACTGCTTATCTTCACAGTGTGTCGCCTGCGGCCCAAACATCAGCGCTGTATGACATCGAACAATGCTTCCGCCCTGAGGATATTACTAATACCATCCATTTGGTATTCTGCTCACATCTCCGTCTCAAACTGCCGGTGAGAAACCGGCGGGTTATGGATGCGCTTCAAGAAGATGAAGCACCTGCGGTTACGCTTCGGCCTTTAGTAAAGTAAAGAGACTCATCTGGGAAAACCAAAGCTGAACAATTTCTTTCCTGCCTATCTTTTTGAGTTCTTGGAGAGAAGGCTTCAGGAAAAATTTGCCTGAAACCTGTATGTACAGTCACAGAGCAAAAAGGGCAGCTAGATGAATCAGTCACAGAAATCATTATTTCAACTGAGACAGGTCGATTTCTTAATAAAAAAGAGTTGGAAGCTCATTTCAGAAGAAAATTGGCCGAAAGCACTCGCGTGCTGCGACCGAGCAATTGAGTACTATAGCCAACATTTCATGGCTTGGCACACAAAGGGGTATATTCTCCACGCAATGGAACGCTATAGCGAAGCGCTCGAAGCCTATAACCAGGCATTGACACTTGAGCCAAACAACTCAGATACGCTTTTCGAACAGGCCGACACTGCGCACAAATTGGGGCGCTGTACGCAGGCGATCGCAATCTACGACAAGTTAGCTGCGAACCCAGCCCATAAAGAAAGAGCACTCCTGTGTAAAATTGAAGTACTGCGCTTTGTGAGGCGCTATTCACCAGCACTGGATATCTGCGAACAACTGCTTGCAACGAACCCAGACAACATAGATGCTTTGCTGAAAAAAGGCCATCTGATGGATGAAATGGGTAATAAAGCAGAAGCCTTGGAAATTTATGATCGCATTTTGTCAAATGATCGTATCTTGTCAGAAAGCCCTGATCATTTCATGGTCGTTTCGACGCTCAAATCGCTTATCCTCGAAGATCTGGGCCGAACCGAAGAAGCGATGCAGCTCAGAGAAATTGTTCATCAATTTGTCTTAGATTCTATCGACAAGACTGACTGAAAATGCTGATCTGTTACTGGGCTTATCGACCAGCCATCAAATTACCACTGAAAAACACGGCAGCTCACTCAGGTGCCGCTCTACAGCAGACGAAGGCACTGCCTTTATGATTTAAATACCGATTTAATCTATTGTTCTAACTTGAGAACATTGCATTAGCCCAGCTCGAATGTAGTCACCCCAAAAATACGGTCTGTGGGTAGCTCAGGCGCTTCCTGGCGGTACATCCGAGCCGTTTCAAAAACGCGGGCCATTTGGTATCGCTGAGCTAAAGCCATCGCCTGAGGATTCGTCTCCGGCACATCCAGATAAAAAACGCTGTCGGCTGAATTAGCTGAAATATAAGTGCCTAGCGCCAGGAAAATAGTTTCTGCAATCTGTGGCGTATCGGCAAATAAAGGGCCGATTTTATACCCTTCCCGGCAGGTTCGGATCAGGCCGTAGCCGATCAGCGTCTGATCGGGCAAAAGACCCACCGCTAGGCTGTCAGGCTGGGTTAACCATTTTTTGAGAAAGCCAGTGCGATCTGCTGGGAAAAATGTTTGGTCGTATTCAGTGACCTTAGGGATCAGGGATGGGGCGATCGCCACAACCCCATCCATTTCTGCTGCCTGCCTCGCCGCCTTGATCGCGCTTCCTACCCCTGCGTAGCGGATATTTCGGTGAGCCAGATCAAACCCCGACTTAACATAGTTAGCCTGCTGTTCAACCACACCATCGAGCCCAATTGTGCGCCCCTGCAAATAGTCCAGCCCCGCCTGCCAAATCGCCAGCCCATAGCCATGCCCTCGAAAAGCTGGCCGCACGAGGTAAAACCCCACAAACCCAAAGGTGTCTCCATATTTGATCGCAGAAATTGCTGCCACCGGCTGATCTCCCAGCCAACCCATGAAAAATCCATTGGGGTCAGCGGCATAAAAGCAATCCGCATCGTGCAGTCCGGGATTCCACCCTTCCGCTGCCGCCCAGTCAATCGCCCGATCCAGATCGCGGCGAGTCATCGGTTTAATCGTGTAATTTGGCAGTGCCATAGGCCAGCGCAAAGATGAAATGCAATAATTTTGTCAGCATTTTAAGGTAAGCGCATGTCTTCTGGTCGTTCATCTGCAAACTATCGCAAAAGCTATCCCAGAGATCTGATTGGCTATGGCCAAACGCCGCCGCATCCGCACTGGCCTGATGAAGCCCGCTTAGCCCTTCAGTTTGTCATTAACTACGAAGAAGGCGGCGAGAGCTGTGTTTTGCACGGTGATGCGGCTTCCGAAGCCTTTTTGTCAGAAATTATTGGTGCCCAGCCCCTGCTAGGCGTTCGCAATATCAATATGGAGTCAATGTACGAATACGGCTCTCGGGCGGGCTTTTGGCGGCTTCACCGGCTGTTCACCCAGCGCCATTTGCCGCTGACGGTTTACGCCGTGGCGATGGCGTTAGCGCGTAATCCCGAAGCAGCAGCGGCCATGGTCGAGGCTAGCTGGGAAATTGCGAGCCATGGCTATCGCTGGATTGACTATCAGTATGTCGGAGAAGAAACCGAGCGCCAGCACATTCAAACCGCCGTTGATATTCACACCCAGGTAACCGGCAGTCGTCCGCGGGGCCTTTACCAGGGCCGGGTTAGCCCTAACACACGTCGCCTGATCGTCGAAGCGGGCGGATTTCTCTACGATGCCGACAGCTACGTCGACGATCTTCTTTACTGGAATATCGACTACGGCAAGCCGCATCTGGTCATTCCCTACACGCTCGACAACAACGACATGCGCTTTTCCACCGCCCAGGGCTTCAACTCAGGCGACCAGTTTTTCACTTATTTAAAGGATGCCTTTGATACGCTCTACGCCGAAGGAGAATTTGCCCCCAAAATGATGAGCGTTGGACTCCACTGTCGGCTCTCGGGCAGGCCGGGACGCACCGCCGCCCTCGCCAGGTTTTTAGACTACGTGCAAAGCTTTGATGATGTGTGGATTTGTCGCCGCGATGCGATCGCCCATCACTGGCATACTCATCACGCCCTCAACAGCGCGGCAGGCTAAGGTTTCTCCCCATCTATACAATCTATTCATGTAAGAGATGCGAGCTGGTTTTGGTATCATTTGCTACAGTTTTGTATTCTAATAAGTGTCGAGCAAAACGCTTTTAAGGAAAGAACCTCTCCATGAAAAACACCATCAAAACCAACGCCCGTGCCTCCCGCCAAACAGCTCATCTCATTCACCTCAGCCGCAGCCTCGAAAGCGCCTTTGGCAGCGGGGAAATGACGCCTCAGCATCGGGCCAATGGACTGGGCTGGACAACTGAGCAGCTTTTGAACCTGTCAGCAGCCAAGTCACTGTTCAACTAAGTGCTAAGTTGCTGAGCTTTCAACGTTTCTAGCAGGGCATACACGGCTGGCGGCTGGAGCGCCTCAGTAAAGATAACCACCCCAACCGGGCGCTCCAGCCGAACGGGCAAGGAATACACCTGCAACGTTTCAGGGATCGGTTCAGCCGCTAGCCGGGGCAGGATAGTTCCCCCCAAACCCTGGGAGACGAGGCTGACAATCGCCGCGTCCGTCTCAATTTCGTTGACCACGTTCAGCCGGTAGCCCAACCCATTGATATGCTCATACACCGGGCGCATCATCCGGTAGTCAACCGGAGGCATAATCAAAGGCTGTTTGGCCAACTCCGGCCAGGTCAGCACTTTTCCTTTTATCTTCACATCAGCCGGGAAGAGAGCGACATATTCATCTTTCAGTAGTTCCCAGGCGGTCAGCCCTTTACCCGCAGGCATGACGGTAATGCCGATATCAGCACGGCCCGCTCTGAGCGCCTGCTCGACTTCGTTGTCGTCGTCATATTCGCTCAAGTTAATACGGATGCCCGGAAAGCGCTGATGGAACTGCTTCATCGCTTTCGGCAATATGTGAACAGCAATGCTGCGGAAGGTCGCAACCGTCACCTGCCCGCCCTCCAAGCCCTTGGCCACAGCAGCTTCTTGCAAAATAGAGTCGGTGCTGTTGACAATCACACGGGCATGGGTGAGGACGCGATCGCCTACCGGTGTTAGCCGCGCCCCATAGCGACCGCGAGCAAATAGCACAACCCCTAAGTATTCTTCGAGGGAGGCCATCGCATGACTCACCGCCGACTGAGAAATATCAAGCTCTAGCGCAGCCTCACTAAAATTCTGTCGGTCGGCAACGGCAACCAATATTTTTAGCTGCGAAAGCTTAATACGATTTTGAGTAGTGTCTTTCATCCGTTCTTGATTGGCAGGCCAGACGAAGGGTTTAGCCAAGTGGGTAGAGAACCCACCCATCTCTAAGAACGAGAGAGACAAAGTAAGTGCGCAAATTCACCTGGATTATAAAAGCCCTGCTCGAGATTTTAACAGACGCTGCCTAAACCACTTTCGAGCAGGCTCATCGTAATAAACGGTGATCGCCCAAGATATAGTGACAAATATAGCTATAGCGACGGCTATCCTCAAGACCGAAGGAAGGCCAAGCAGCTTCAAGTTACCTAACATCGCCTCTCCCGCCCGGTTATGGATCAAGTACAGCGGATAAGAGATAAAACCCAAAAACACCAGTAAGGGCTGGGACAGCGCTTCTCGAAGCCAGACATGACTGCAGCAGACTAAAAGAAACCCAACCATCCCGATGACAATCCACCCTTCAATTTCGGATGAAAACGCGAACTGCGGTTTGGCCAGATGAACCTGTAGCTTAAAATCTAAAAGGCACAGTGCTAGCCCAGCAACAGTTGCTAACTTTGACAGGCGCTTTTGGTGAAACCGGTATAGAAAAATACCGGCTGCAAATAGATAAAAGTACTCATATAAAATTATCAACTTCACCGTCTTACCCAGGAGCAAAATATTTCCTTGTTCCAGCAAAGAAAGTCCTGTCAGCCCTAACAGCATCGCCACTGAAAAAGAGAGCAAAGGCAGCTTCAGCTTCTGACTAAGTAGGGCAAACACAGCCATCCAAATGTAGAAAATCCATTCCTGCATGAGCGTCCAGTAAGCCGGATCAATATGGGCAATTCCGAAAGGACGATGGAAAAACAACAAATTTTTCATCGCATCAACAATAGGAACCGCGTAGTCCGGCTTGAACAAAACTAAAAAACACCAGCTAAAGAAAACAGACAGCGCGTAGGTAGGATAAATTCGAATCGCTCGGGATTTCAAAAAACTTATCAGGTTAGACCGATACCTCTCAATCGACAGCGTAATGACAAACCCTGAAATCAAAAAGAAAAAGTGAACGCCGTAAGCCCCCAAGTTCCACAGCATTCCGATACCTGTGTTGAGATGCTCGTGCTTTGCGTAGTGGTAGAGAACAACCGCTGCGCAGGCAAGACCTCGCAGTCCGTCTAAAAATGTAAGACGTTGCACACCATGAGTGCTTATCTTAACTGGCTGTAAAAGCTGGCTTTCCATCCTCTTATTCAATCTTAACTAGTGAATGTTATAGCGGTTTTCAGTCGGGTGAGGTACAGTAGCAACAATGCGTAAACCAGTTACGGATGTCTGTTGAAGAAACCTGTGAGTAAGCAGATTTAATTCCGTCCTCCAAGGCTTTGTAGGTTCGAGCCCCGATAGCATTCA
>JBBQAC010000010.1:0-37123 GCA_038315915.1 Phormidesmidales cyanobacterium | reverse complement strand
AAAAATCAGAGCCTCTAGCCCTTCGTCCTAACCCTTTACATTAACTTCGCTATCTTATCTCAGTTAGGCAGTCTTCAGGCATTTCGGTGTTTGTCCCGTCAGGTGCTAGGGCTCAAGATACTGGCTGCTCGCGACCCCCCTAATGTGCAAAGACGCTAGATCGGTAGGCTAACGGTAAACACGCTACCTGTACCTAACTTAGAGTGTACCTTTAGCGTACCGTTCATTCCTTCGACTAACGTTTTAACAATTGATAAGCCCAGCCCGGTGCCGCCGGTTGCCCGCGAGCGGTTTTCATCAACCCGGTAAAAGGGGTCAAATATCTTGGTCAAATCCGATAGCGGAATGCCCCGGCCCTGATCGCGCACTTCTATGCAGGCGCTTGAGCCCTGACGCTTGAGCCCTACCCAGACCGGCTGGCTGTCATCGGAATACTTAATCGCATTATCAATCAAGTTGATCAGCACTTGCTTAAGTCGGCTGCGATCTGCCCAAGCCTCGACGGGTTCTAGGTCGTATTTGATGCGATCGCTCACATACTGGCTCATCTCCAATACTTCTTGTACCACATCGTGCAAAGGCTCTCGCTCAATCTGAAAGCGCATATGGCCACCGTCAGCGCGCGCCAAATCCAGCAGATCTTGCAGCAGGCAAATGGTTCTATCGGCTTCCTCTGCGGCGATTTCTAGCCCCTCGCGCTGCGGTTCAGTCAGGTTGCTGCTGCGGCGCAGCGTACTCTGTAAATAGCCATGCACCAACGTCAGCGGTGTGCGCAGCTCATGAGAAACATCGCTGACGAACCGCCGCTGCTGATCCCAGGTGGCTGAGAGTCGGGCGATCATCATATTGCAGGCTTGGGCCAACTCCTGCACTTCGGTCGGCGCGCGATCAAATTCTAAGCGGGTATCGGCCAGGTTTTCACCTGAGACGTTCGCAGCCAGACGGTTCATTTTACGAATAGGTCTCAAGGCGCGGCTGATGTAGAGAGAAGTGGCGATCGCCCCCACCCCAATCGCCAGCAAACTAGAGAGCGCCAGCGTGCGCGTGATGCGCGAAAGGCTCCGCTGATCTTCGGTAATGTCGTCTACTACGTACAAAGTCCCTACTAGCTGACCGTCTATCTCCAAAGGGCCAGAGCAGGTCACCAGCGTCCGATTTTGAAGTTCTAAAACCTCAAGTCCTATCGTGCCATTGATTCGAGACAGCAGGCTCTGAGAAAATCCATCAATCTGCCAGGAGCCCATAGAGAGCGTGTCGGACTTCACCAGAATGTCTCCGCTATCCGTACTTACCCAAATTGCCAAGTCAGGCTGGTCGCGATAGTCAATCGCCATTGCCAGCGCCTTGTCAACGGCCATCGTTTTGTCGTAAAGGTCAACATCTTCCCCGAGCCGAGAAGCGATCATGAGCGCGTTGTCTTTGTGACTCTCGACTAAAAGCTGCCGCATCCGCCAGTTAACCCAGCCCGTGAACCCGCCGATGCCGAAGATGCAAGCTAACACCATTCCTACGGTAAGCCGGAACTGAATGGAGTTTGGATCGGGGAGAGATTTCATGGGGGCTTAAAGGGGGACGTTACTTTGACAATACTGCGCCAGGATTAGAAGACGCTGATAAATACGTCAGTGTTTGCTGAAAGGCTCAAGGCTCGATCAGACTCGTTCGCTCATAGAACCAAATCTCACATTTAGTTCTAAGCAAAAACTCAGTATCCCCCTCTATAACGTTTTAGTGTAGATAGATGCCGTCTCTTAAGTCATATTTAGTTCTTACTCCATGGTTCAAGTCGCCCCTTTCGAAAAAGCCCTCGGTGCTCCCTTCACCAAGCAACCCATCAGCACGCTCCAGATCAATCTGGGTCGCCGCTGTAACCTTGCCTGCGCTCACTGCCATGTAGAAGCTGGCCCCCACCGCACCGAGGAACTCTCCCCCGAGATATGTAAGCAGCTCTTGACCGTAATCGGCGGCTTTGACCAAATCAAAACCGTTGATTTGACCGGCGGTGCCCCCGAGATGAACTACGGCTTTCGCCCACTGGTAGAAGCGGCCAGGGCCAGGGGAAAGGAGGTGATTGTCCGCTCTAACTTGACCATCATGTTTGAGCCGGGGTATGAAGATCTCCCGGCATACTTTGCCCAGCAGCAACTGCATGTAGTGGCTTCGCTACCCTGCTACCTGGAGGATAATGTCGATGCTATGCGAGGTAAGGGCGTTTATAACCAATCGGTTCGCGCCATCCAAAAGCTGAACGCGCTGGGCTATGCGACTGATCCCAACCTGGTTTTAGACCTGGTGTACAACCCACCCATACCCACTTCTACAGACTTCTCGCTAACGCCCGATCAGGTCGAACTGCAAAAGGACTACAGCGCTTACTTAGGCGAGCATTTCGGGATTCGCTTCAACAATCTTTTCACCATCACCAATCTGCCCATTGGCCGTACTAAGTTTCATTTGCAGCATCGTCAGCTTCATCAGCCCTATCTCGAATTTTTAGCATCTCATCACAATGCCGGTACGGTCGATCATCTCATGTGCCGCAATGAGCTGTCTATCGACTATCTCGGGAATGTGTATGACTGCGACTTTAATCAAATGGAGAATTTGCCTGCAAGGTCAGCCGATGGTACGGCGCTGACAGTAGAGAAGCTGTTGGCTGCAGGCAGCTTGGAGCTAGTCGAGCAAATTTCCACCCGTCCGTACTGCTATGGATGCAGCGCGGGCAGCGGTTCTAGCTGTGGAGGGGCATTGCTGAAATAGCGTTTTGTGAGTTGTTTTATCGTTGCTTTCTTGTACTGTCCTCGTTCTTATAATTCAGAACAGAGATAATCCTATGACCTTCTTCAGCCATCGGCTTCGCGCTCAATTATCGGTTGTTCTGGTTAATCGCTTACCCTATTTTCGACTGGCGCATTCACGGTTCTTTCACCATGTTCTCAAGCTTATGTTGTTTTCTCTGTTGGGTGTCTTGCTATTCGCCGCTGGCCCTGCCTTAGCGCAGTCTGATGCGGGGCAATCGACTGGCCCTTTTACCGTATTTTCTCAGCTCCAGCAACAGCTCGTGAACTTGGTGGAGTGGATTAACGGACTTGGGGCGATCGCTCCCCTGGTCTTCATCGTTGCCTACATCGTGGTTACCATCGCTTTTCTCCCGGCATCGGTGGTCACACTTGGGGCTGGCTTTGTCTTTGGCATCTTCAAGGGCTCTATCCTGGTGTTCATTGGGGCGATGCTGGGAGCGACAGCCGCTTTCCTGGTAGGGCGATTTGTCGCCCGCGATTGGATCGCGAAAAAAGTGGAAGGCAAAAGCTTTTTCACGGCTTTGGATAATGCGATCGCTGAAGAAGGACTCAAGCTCATCTTCTTAATTCGGCTCTCACCGGCCTTTCCCTTCAACCTGCTGAACTACGCGCTAGGACTGACCAAGGTCTCCTTGAAAGACTACGTGCTGGGCACTACCGGCATTATCCCCGGGACGATTATGTACGTCTATCTGGGATCTCTCATTGGCGATCTGGCCATGCTCGGCGCTGGAGAAACGCCCTCTAATCCGGTCGTTAGCTGGATTATTAAAATCCTTATCTTCGTAACGGTAGTGGCGATTTCACTCTACATCGCCAAAATTGCTCGAAAGGCTCTTAAGCAGGCCGTTCCAGCGACAGAAGAACCCTCTGCGGATCTGGCCTAGTAATCCGTCAGTGCCATTCCCCATATCCCATTTTCCCATGAGACTGAACAGAAAACTCTGGCTCTGCTTCCTGATAGCGATCAGCTTGACCATCAGCCGTAGCTTTTGCCAGGATCAGTGCTTGACAATTCTGTTTAACCGTCAAGCACTGATCCAATTTTTCTCGGCTGGTGGGGCTAACGGGGATGGCCCATCAGGTCTCAGTATCGGACTTTTCTTGCTGGCCCATATTGTCGCTAACGCGGTCGGTATTCCCGGAACGCTGCTGGTGATTGTTGGCGGGGCAGCATATGGCCTGTGGTGGGGCCTGCTGTGGTCAGTCATTGGTGCGACATTGGGTGCTATAGTCGCCTTTTGGCTGGCTCGCTACCTGCTCCATGGATGGTTCGAGCAGCGCTTTCACCATCGTCCGCTGTTTAAAAAGCTCAACCACACACTCTGCCACAATGCGCTAGGCTGCGTGTTGACCATTCGATTTTCGCCGGTCTCTCCTTTCAACCTGGTCAATTTTGCCTTCGGGCTTACGTCTGTCCCATTGAGTGCTTACGCAGTAGGCACGCTGATTGGCATCGTGCCGGGGACTTTGGCCTATACGTGGCTGGGGGTTACAGGCGCAGAAGCCTTGAGTAGTGGTCGCTTGCTACCCTTGTTTTGCGGTCTTCTGGGGCTCATGCTGCTGTCAGCGCTACCGATCTTTATGCGACGCCACAGAGTCTCATCCTGACGCTGCTGCTGGGGAAATTAAAATCGTAAAGCAGTGTGCTTGACTACAATTTGAACGGTGCGCTCAGGAGATAGCCCAGGCCAATCGTGAACAACCGCTTCAAACCCCCTCAATTAAGCCAGCGTCGCGCTCGTTCTGGCAGTAGTTCCCAGCGAGTGATTCGGCTAGTTACTTTTGCTGTGCTGATTTTTACGCTGGCGATCGCGCTCCCTTTCCTGGCCCCGGTCGCCATTTTTCCTGACAGCCTGTTTTCCAGCGAAGACTCAGCCCCTGTCGTCGTCGATGGCCGGTCGATTTTTCGGGTGACCGATACCGCGACGACAGCCAGTGCCGCCGCCAGGGCTGCGATTATTAGCCGCAGCCTACAGCCGTTTGCACGGCAGCAGCGTCTGCCCGAAATCCAGGTCGATGCCTGCCCGAGTATCCTTGAAGAAACTGAGGCAAGTGCCTGCCCCGGCGAAAGGCAAGCCATTGTGCGGCTCGGATTTCCTAGCCTGGAAGATCCTCAGATGGCGTCAGAATTTACGGTGAATCCTGGCGATACTAATGAAACGCTGACGCCTGCTAACCAGGCAAAGATCTGGGCGGCTGAACTGAGAGAGGTTTTCACTCAGGCCAAAGTGCAACGTCAGGAAGCCTATATTCGCCGTCATCTGCTACAGGTACCGGTTGTCGCTGTGATCGCGGCCCTTGCCTACTGGCTATCGGGCATTCTGTGGCGCGGATATCTGGTGCACTGGCTGCTAGCTGCCGCAATGGAGGAAGAATCTGCCGATCAGACTGGCCGACCTCAGCATCAATTTACGACTATTAACCTGTTCCTCAATGCCACTTTATTGCTATTGCGTGCAGGTATTTGGATTGTGGCGCTGCTGTATGCCACCAACCTTTTTCCCAATACCCGGCAGGTGAGCCATCGGATCAGCTCTCAAATGATTGATTCGTTCACGGCAGAATCAATTCCGCTGGGGAGTAGTTCGATCTCGATTTTAGATATCTTTCGCGTCTTGATTCTGGTCTTACTGGTGACGGTCTTCGCCCGGATCGTCTCCAATATTCTCAAGCGCCGGGTGCTGCAAGAAACCGGTATCAATCGAGGGGTGCAGGAGGCGATCGCCATTATCCTCCGCTACAGCCTAATTTTTATCGGGAGTATTATCGTGCTGCAAGCGTCCGGCATTAACCTCAGCTCGCTCACGCTGCTGGCGAGTGCCCTCGGCGTTGGTGCTGGTCTGGGTCTGCAAAACATCGTGAAAGACATTGGCAGCGGCCTGGTGCTTGTCTTTGAGCGACCGGTTCAAGTGGGTGAATTTGTGCAAATTGGGGAGCAAACCGGCACCGTCGAGCGGATTGGGGCCCGTTCTTCTGAAATTCGCACGCTCGATCAGGTGTCCATTATCGTGCCTAATTCGCAGTTTTTAGAAAATGAAGTAGTCAACTGGAGCCACCGCAACCCTATTTCCCGCATTCGCATTCCGGTCGGCGTGGCTTACAAGTCAGATCCAGAGCAGGTACGTAAGCTGCTCCTGCGCACGGGCGCTCGACATCCAGATGTTTTGGCGACGCCGCCTGCTCTGGTGCTCTTTCGCGAATTCGGGGACAGCGCGCTTCAGTTCGATCTGCTGGTGTGGGTCTCTCAGCCCAGCCGCCAGTACATTATCAAAAGCGATCTGCTCTTTATGCTAGCCGAAGCTTTCCGCAAAGAAGGCATCGAAATTCCCTTTCCTCAGCGTGACGTGCACATGATTTGGCCTGAACAGCCAGCTCAACGTGACCTGCCGACCGATGTCAATCAGTAGTCAGTTTTTGGCCCAACTTGCTATTAGGCTATACAGGGTCGCAATGAAGTCAAAAACCAGCTTTTTTATACTCCGCTTCTCTTAACTGGCGATCGCCGCCAAAAACTACAAGAAGTACATATTTACGAGCCTTTTCTTCAGAAAAATAATATAGTTTCCCCGCGCGAAAGCAGTAATAATACGTAAGAGAGTGCGTAACATTTTAGATGCGTAAGCTGCCTAAACAGTCTTCGCTTTTAATAACTAGCTCTGCTTTGAAACGAGAATAATATCTACCATGTTTGTTGTGCTACCATTCTTGGCGATCGCCGTTGTTTTTGCATTTATTAAAGCTCACTCTGCTCTCTTTCCTATCCCAGAGAAAAAAAAGTCCGCTGCTGCTGAATATGGCGAAGCCTTTGAAAAGCTTCTTAAGGAGGTTAAGAAGGATTGAAAACGGTTAACTGTTGCCGGAGATCGCCGCCTTAAGCTGAGCGCAAAATTCGCCCACTGCCGCAAGCCCCGCTTCAGGCGTACCCTCTGCCAGTCGTTTGACGATTGCACTGCCCACAATCACCCCATCTGCGCCCCAGTTTTTAAGCTGCTTGGCCTGTGCGGGATCAGATACCCCGAAGCCTACACCAATAGGCTTATCGGTTAACCCATGCAGCTCAGTCAGGAGACCTTCTACGCGGCTGGCAATTTCTTGCCGTACTCCAGTGACCCCAGTAACACTGACCAAATAAACGAAGCCTTGGGAGCGTTCGGCGATCGCCCGAATCCTCTCCTCAGGCGACGTCGGGGCCACCAGCAAAATCACATCAATCCCAATCTCAGCAGCCGGTTTCAACAGCCCGTCCATTTCCTCCAGCGGCAGATCGGGCACCAGTAGCCCTCGCACGCCCGCCGCATGAATGTCTTGTAAAAAAGTCTCAATCCCTCGATTTAAAATCGGGTTGTAGTAAGTAAACAACACAATGGGAGCCGACAGCTTTGGGCTCACTGCTTTGACGACTTCGAGCACCGCCGCTAAGTTCACCCCGCGCTGCAACGCCCGAGTAGCCGCCGCCTGAATCGTCGGGCCATCGGCCAGCGGATCGGAATAGGGCACCCCGATTTCGATAATGTCAGCGCCATTGCGATCCAATACCTGTAGCGCCTTAGCCGTAGTCTCCAAATCAGGATCGCCCGCTGTGATAAACGGGATGAGCGCACATTCGCCGCGATCGCGCAGCCGATCAAACTGTTCTCTAACAGACACCATAAACACATCTTCAGTGCAGCCCGCACTGATCGCTTAATCCAAACTCACTTAAAACTCAAAGCCGTTACGAAGCCGACTCAGCAGCCTCTTTTGCCAGTCGCTCTTGCTCTACCTCAGCTTGAAGCGCTGCTAGCTCCTCAGGACTCATTTCCTCTAGTCGTTTTTGCAGTACTGCTTCCTCGTAGTCTTCCAACTGCTGGTGATAGGTCATATTTTTGCCCAGCGCCCTAGTCAGGTAAGTCGCCGTCCAGCCCAGCAGCCCCGCCACCAAAACGACCTGACTCCAAATCCCTGCCGACAGACCGTCCAAACCCGCCCAGAATAACGCTAAATACAGCAAGCCACCTGCGGCAAAGACGCCAACGCCAATTCCAACTACGTCAATCCGTCGCATGTTTTGCCTTCGCTCTGGTCTCTGCTCTCATCTCTGCTGAGCCTTTAAACTTCGCGTCGCTTAGGCCGAAAATTCAGAAACGGACTCAGCAGCAAGCACCCTGGGAAAAAGACGAACATCAGCGCATAGAGCCCGAGCCGCTCAATTGAACCCGCCGTGTGAAACCGCCCCTTGAGATAAAACATCAAGGCAGCCGGAATGACTAATAAATACAGTCCCCCCAATACAGCATAAGCTGCCAGGGCAAGCAGCGTAGAAGTCTCAATTGCGGGAAATGTCATCTTTAATCGCCAATATATTCAAACCTCCGTATTATTGTAAAGCGCTAGCTGCGATTCCAGCGCATCTTTAAAAATCATTAGCGGTTCGCATTCGCTGCCGGGTTGAACGGGTCAAAACCAATTTGCTGGCAAAATCAGTTGCGTCTAAGCCCGCTTGGTGGTGGAATGGTTATCTAGTGAACTTGGCTACAATCAAGTTTGCGCATCTTAAGGGGGCGTGGCGGAATGGTAGACGCTGCGGACTTAGGAAAAATCTGGGCCTTGGTAGAGAAATTTATCAAGTGGAAGCTCTCAAATTCAGGGAAACCTAAGCTGATCCGGTTCAACCGTCTAGCGTATCGCTAGCAGTAGGGCAATCCTGAGCCAAGCGCTTTGACAGGCAGAGGTGTGAACGATGAAGGATAAGTTTAAACGCTGACTTCATCGTTCACCACTTCATCGCTCCAAAGTGAAGGTGCAGAGACTCGACGGGAGCTACCCTAACGTTTAGCCGAGGGTAAAGGGAGAGTCCAATTCTCAAAGCTATTAGGCTCCATTTTGCCGGAAAGTTTCGGCGTAAGTGGTGCCAGTAGCAGCAGCGAAAGCTGCGGGAGGATGAAAATCCGTTGACTGTAAAAGTCGTGAGGGTTCAAGTCCCTCCGCCCCCATCTAAAAAATCAAGAAAATTAAATACGAAGAACGAGAAAATCGGATACGAAGAAATTGACCGCACAAAAGTCTGAGTATGACTTTCAGACGTGCTCCGGGCAATCTAGACACAGTCTTAGTTGCCCAGGTATTGCAGTGGTGGTAAACGGTGCGTTTCGAGATTCAGAGTCTGATGAGGGTGATGCTTCTGCTCAGAAGCTTTCCCAACCGGGCCCCGCCGAGGCAGCGGTGAGCCAGAACTCGCTAGCGTTTCACCTGGCTCAGCAGCAAATCTATGATGACTTGCTAGAGTCTGTCCGCAAGCTGGCTCCGGCAGCAGCCCTGGCAGAATTTGAAGCGGTCTTTTTTGGTCGCAGTGCGGCTTCCAGCGCCAGCGTTTCGCTCTTTCTTGACAAAGTTCTGTTTGATAATAACGAAGCTGAATTTCGCAACACGCTGAGGCGAGCTTGCTACATCTTTATAAACAATTGGGATTTGGCGCGCCAGGGCGACATGCCTCATGCTCTGCTAGCGCTTTTTCAGCAGTCCGATCTCAAGCGCAACGCTGCGCCTGACTATGGACGGTTGGGTCAGTGGCTGGTTAACTTTAGCAATAGCTCGGATTTTGAAGAGCTTAAGCTATTTGCGACTCAGCGCATTGGCCCAACTCAGCCCGGTAGCTGGAGCACCCGCTACGTCACCTATCAGCTTATTGCTCAGCATGTTGATGAGGCTAATTCTTTAGAGCAGCGCGCAGCCGCACGCAGCCTGTCACGGCGACTCAAGAATAAGTTTAAGCATAATCTGGCTATGTATACGGCCTTTTCGCAGAGGTCTTCCCGGCTCAATCACAAATACATGAACCCTACGATCCTGGGCGATGAAGTACTCAGGCTGATTAAAACAATCCTGATGCGCCGGGGACAGTTTAGCTATCGCAACGTTGCTCGCCTTTTTCAACGGCAGACTCATGACAGCGAGTACCTGGACTACAAGGACAGTCTGCTTGACTATCTGTGCTTTTCGATTGGCCAACTGGAACTGCTGGCTATATTAGAAACCGATCTCAAAGAAAAGCTGCCTCAGCTTTACCCAGAGTACGATACCAGAACAGTTGATCCCTCGCTGATACTAAGAACTTGCAATCGCCTGATTGACTATCTCACTACAGAAGACGGACAGCAGCCTTCTCAACTTTTTGCTCGGCTGCTTGCTTTGGGAAATCCGCTCAATGTTGTTGTTTTGCTGCTGAAGATAGTTCTTATTTCACCTAACTCACAGCTTTATTTGGAGGCGCGTCTGGCTGATTTGATCCGCTATTACAAGCCGTTTATGGAAGCCGAGTGCCGGGGCATTATTCAGTTTTTGGAGATCTGTGGTGTCACCTTCGCTATTTATAGCGACAACGTAGAGTACAACTTAGTGAAGATGCCTGCCCATCGCAGCCCACCGCAGCCAAATCGTACTGCGACGAGTGCTAAATTTGAAGAGGCTGATTCTCTAGAAGAATTTCGTATTTTTTCTCAAAGCTTGAGAGGCGCTCAAAAACGCGCCTGGTTATCGTCAGAGCATCCTGATAGTCGGCCTACTGAGTAGAAAGAGAGGATTCGGCCAGGCGCTCTGACTTGGCGAGGCGCTCCACGGCTGCTGCCATCGCTGCCTGGTGTACCTGCTGCCAGGGCACTGTGTGCGATCGCGCTAACCGAGCGCAGTCTTCGTATTCAGGCTGAATATTCAACACCTCTCCCCCTACGCAGGCTCTGGCGATTTTCACCGCAGCCTCACCGTAGGCTGTTGTCACTTTGACCATCTCTCGGCTCAGGACGGCGCGCTGCTGCTGACTACGCCGGATTCCCAGAGTGGTGGTTTCTTGAAACAGCACTGCTTCACAGGCAGCGACATCCGCTGGATAGCACAGCGTGGTTAGCAGCGTTCCCAGTCGATTTTTTTTCATGGCCACTGCCTGGGTGAAGACATCGAGTGCACCTGCTGCAAACAGCCGCTCGAAGACGTAGCCAATCGCCTGAGGTGAAGTGTCGTCGAGTTGAGTTTGTAGCTCGACCACCGTTTCTGTCTTTGGCGCTTTTTTTAATGCCGCTGTTGTCGGCTCTGCGCCTAGCTGCGCTGCTTTCATCTCAGTGACGGGCGTCTCTACCGTGCCAATCCAAAGACGCAAAATATTAGGTAAGGCCAGATCGCGTCCGCCCGCGCCTAACCCGACTTGCTGAAGCTGAAAGCGCGGGGGTGGGCCAAATGACTGGGACAGGGCAGCGGCGATCGCACAGCCTGTCGGCGTCACCAACTCCCGCTCAATGCCGTTGCTATACACAGGTATGTGAGCACTTGTCATCATCTTAAGCACCGCTGGCACCGGCACCGGCAGCAGCCCATGCTCGCACCGTACCGTGCCACTTCCCGTCGGCAACGGTGAACAGATCAACCTATCGACCTTGAGCCAGTCCAGTCCCAGGCAGGTTCCGACAATATCGACAATCGCATCGGTCGCCCCCACCTCGTGAAAATGAACCTGCTCTGGTGCGATCCCATGTACCGCTGCTTCCGCTTCAGCGAGCAGCCGAAACACCGCCAAGCTCCAGGCAGTCACCCGTTCAGATAAATTAGCTTGCTGAATCAGGGTTTCAATTTCAGGCAGTCGCCGCCCGCCATGCGGATGGTTAGAACCGCCATGAGCAGCCGCGTTGTGAAGGTGGTCGTGCCTATGCTCTTCAGGATCGTGTGGGTGGTGAGCGTGGCCGTCATGGTCAGTAGCCTGGTGAGTATTGGGCAACTCTACATATACCTTGGTGGCTGCCTGCTGATTGCGCAACACTGATTCAGCTCGCAGATGGAACTCTTGGGAAATCCCCAAATGGGCCAGTTGATCCTTCAAATAGCTCAGCGGCACGCCCGCATCGACCAGCGCGCCCAGACACATATCACCTGCAATTCCAGTCGGACAGTCAAGGTAGGCTAACGTTTTCATAAGTATCTAGCAGTAGGAGAAAAACCCCTTCCAATCAAAGAGAAGATGTTACGAGGCAAATTTAGCAATATCAATTGCTCTACTGATACCGCTTTTAATCCTCCAGTGTTACGGTCATGGCCACTCTCTACAAAATTCATCCCAAAACGCCCCAACCTCGAAAAATTGCAGCCGTTCGTGACGCGCTTAGACAGGGAGCGGTGATGCTGTATCCTACCGACACGGTATATGCTATCGGCTGCGATCTCAACGATAAGAACGCGATTAAGCGCGTCCGTCAGCTCAAGCAAATCGCCAACGACAAGCCCCTCACCTTTTTGTGCTCTTCGCTGTCGAACATTGCTAGCTATGCCACCGTCAGCGATTCGGCTTACCGGATTATCAAGCATTTAATTCCTGGCCCCTATACGTTCTTACTGCCTGCCACCAAGTCAGTGCCCCGTCTGGTGATGAATCCAAAGCGCCGTACTAGCGGCATTCGAGTGCCAAAAAACCTGCTCTGTACCACCCTGATAGAAGCACTCGGAAATCCTGTCATCTCCACCTCGGCTTTATCTATCGCTCGTAATTCTACTGAAGATGATATCGAAGCTTTATCTAAAGCCGATTTGTTTGACCGGATGGAAAAGCAAGTTGACGTAATCGTAGACAGTGACTCTGAAATCGGCTATCAGGTGTCGACGATTGTAGATCTGACGGGTGACTACCCGCAGGTAACTCGTCAGGGACAGGGCTGGCAAGCAGCCGTTGAATGGGGCGCAGAGCTTACGTAGACACTCCAATCCTATCGAACGGAGAGCCCAATCGTTCAATAGACCCATTAAGCAACTGTCACAAAAGTCTGATGGGGGGTTCATACTCCTCAGCCCTTTTGCCTGTCAGCCTTTTAGAATGTCACATCCTTTGTTTTCCAAAGACCTCAGGTTCGTCTATGAAGATTCAGCTCCAGAGCGTCCTTGCCTGTGCCAGTTTCCATGTGCCAGTTGATTGGGATACTGACACACCTCTTTTTGAGATTGGAGCCATTTTTTCTAGAGTGAACCTGTCGAATCCGGAACTTTGAGCGACCTAGCATCACCGAGAAGACTTATGAATTCATCTACTATGTTTGACTCGCTGCCCGACAAGCATTCAGCCAACGTTACTTTTTATACTACTGATAACCAGCAGCACCATCCGGATACCACACCCCCAAAAACGTTTTTGTCTCAGCCAGCTAAGCCTCCGCTTGAGGTCTCCAAGCCCAGCCCAACCGCCTTGGCTGAGGGCGATGAACAGACACTCTGTCCGGTCGATCAAGCATTAATTGATTTTCTGATCGCTGAAATTAACGCTCAAATTTCGACTGGCCAAAAGGTAGTGAGCGCGGTTGCTACCCGGCTGGCAATTGAGGTTACTCGTATTTGCCGTAAGAGCAGTCGCATTCAGTCCTCAGGTGAAGTGAATGCATGGCAGAAGACGCTGGCTCAAAATCGGATTAAAAAATACCTGAGCTACTACCTGCTAGGGTCGCGTCAGGGCCGCGTTGATCTGCACAGCCGCCTCAGCGCGATCGCCTATCGCTATATTGCACCGGCCCGGGCTCAGCTCGGCTTTCAGGGTCGCTGCACGTTGCTAGAGGATTTTCTGCAAGGCTTTTATATTGAGGTGCTCAAGGCCTTTCGCCGGGAAAACAACCTCAGCGGCGAATACCAGCCGCGCACTCGCTTGGAGCTATCGGAATACATGGCTTTTAGTGAGCACTATGCCAAGCGACGAATTTCGCTACCGGGCTGCTACAACCAGCAGCTCATTGTGCTGAGGGCTCAGGCGTTTGCTCGGCGCTTGCCCGCTGAGACGGCAGTAGATATCGAAGCGGCGGTCGACTCCTCTAAAAGTGAGGACGACGGATTCTTTCGCTCTCCGGCTATTCAGCAAATTCGAGAAAAGATGGTGGCCAATACCGTAGATTCTTCTGAGGCGGTTTTACGCGATCGCATTATCAGAGAACTCGTAGCCTACTTCCAAGCGCAAGACCAATCTGCTTGTGTCGACTATCTGGCTCTGCGCCTCCAAGACATGGCCGCTGCCGAAATTGATGAGGTTTTGGGCCTGACGTCTCGTCAGCGCGACTACTTGCAGCAGCGCTTTAAGTACCACGTCGAAAAATTTGCCCAATCCTATCGCTGGGAGCTGGTTCATCAGTGGCTCGATGCGGACCTGAGCAAAAGTTTTGGGCTTTCGCCCCAAGCCTGGCAAATTTTCCTCAGTCAACTCACGCCTGAGCAGGATCGGCTTTTGGCATTGAAGCAGCAGCAATTGGCGGATGCCGAGGGCTTTTGCGATCAGGCGATCGCCCACCGATTAAAGTGGACAGCCAAAAAGCTAGATCGTCGCTGGGGCAAAATCGTCAGCCTTGCCTGGAAAACTCGCAATCAGACGTAAGACCGATAGATACCCTGATTAAAAAGCAGACTGCTTCAGGCGGGCTAATCGGTTTGAAGCTCTGGCGGTGGCTCAAACTTGTAGCCTACCCCGCGCACCGTCTGAATTAATGTAGGTTGGTTGGTATCGATTTCAATTTTCTTTCTAATTTGACCGATATGGACATCGACCACGCGCTGGTCACCGACATATTCGTAATCCCACACCTTTTGAATCAGCTCAGCGCGACGCCAAACCCGGCCAGGATGCCCCGCCAAAAAATGCAGCAGGTCGAACTCCAAAGCCGTAAGCGGCACAATATCGTCGGCTAGCGTTACTTCCCGGCGAATCGGATCGATTGCCAATTTTGCAAAAGTCAGGCACTGCTGCTCAGCCACAGTCACTGGTCGCTGGCGCTTCAGGATAGCCCCCAAGCGAACCTCTAGCTCGCCCAGGCTAAACGGCTTGGTAATGTAGTCATCTGCGCCGGTATTAAAGCCGCGAATTTTGTCGGCTTCATCGGTGCGGCTCGTTAGCATCAGCACAAATACGCCCGTGCGCGACTGCATCTCCTTGCAAAGGTCGTAGCCGTTTGCATCGGGAAGATTGACATCTAAGATGACCAGGTCGGGGTTGAACTGTTCAAAAACCGCCAGCGCACTCTTGCCATCCTCAGCCGACTCCATCTGGTAGTCCTGCTTGGCTAAAAAACGATGGATCAAATTACGGATAGCGGGCTCATCGTCAACGACAAGGATTTTGGCAGCGGCCATAGTTGAGAATCCTAATACTAAAGCAGATAGCAAGCGGTGTGAACTGAGTAGGTAGCAGTCAGGGACTTTTACTGCATAATCCGTTTAGCTCATCCAAAGAGAAAGTCAAAAACCGTAGCGCACTTTACTTTACTTCTCAGTGTGCTCACTTGCTTTATTTCTAGATACACTGAGAACTTGAGAAAACTTTTTATGATGCACCCACACTTTAGCAAAAAAATATCTACTACTTAAAGAAATTAATACTATCTAATGCTACATAACGTTAAGCACAGGGATGCGTTTACGGTCTTTCAAGGCCAACTTCCAAAAAACGGTCTGGTCTGTCCGTATTCTTCCCGCATTTTTACAGTGGGAAAGCATCAATTTTTTCAAAGACTTACAGAGAGCCGTTTTCGTTTCAGGCGATCCACAGTTAAACTATGGCTGGGTACGTTGATGCAGTCACAGCAGCTTTACACTGGGCGTTACATTCAAAATCGCTACGGTTAGGGTTCAACATTCAGGTCGATTCGGAGGTTTAGGAATGAGCGAGCAAAGCGTTCACTACGAAACGCTAGGGCTGACAGAGGCCTCTTCTTTTGAAGAGGTACAGTCGGCTCGCAAGCGCTTAGTTGCAGACTGCGAGGACAATCCTCAAAAGAAAGAAAATATCGAAGCGGCCTACGACGCGATCTTAATGGAGCGGCTCAGGCTGCGCCAGGAAGGCAAAATTAAGGTGCCTGATCGGATTCGGTTTGCCGAAAAGCAAGCGAAGCCAACGGTTAATGTCTCGAATGGTAGCTCTATCGAAAATACTGGGCCGCAGTGGTTTTCGGACTTACTCGACCAGCCGGAAAGTAGTGGCGATCTGCTTTGGCCGTCTATTACCTTTGCTGGCTTAGCGGGCCTGAGCTGGCTCCTGATGTCAGAGAACTCTTCAGGAGCTTCTTTGGCGCTGGCGTTGGGAATGATGTGCGCCGTTTATTTTCTCAACCAAAAAACCCGTAGGCTATGGCGTTCGATGGGCTTAGCGGCGGTAGGACTAGCCATAGGACTAGGACTGGGGTTGTTAGTCGTACAGATTTTCAGCAGTCAGGGCACAGCGCTGACTGCTGCTCAAGTGTCCTCTCTCTCAGCTAGCATTACGCTGTTGGTACTTTGGTTTGTCACCGGTTTTCTGCGCTAGTGCCTTTGACAATCCCTAACCCTGTTGAGTCAGGCGCTGAAGTTGGGCAGTGAAGTTGGCAAGTCAAGACCTGAGCGATGCTTCCTGTAAAGAGGGTGGTTAGTCGAGGGTGTCGCGATCCATTTGGGCGCGCTCTATGGCTTCAAATAAAGCTTGAAAGTTCCCTTCTCCGAAGCCTTGGGCGACTTTAGCGCGGCCTTTTTCTGAGTAAGTGCTGCGCTCGATGATTTCAAAAAAGAAGGTAGGCTCTGAAAAAATTGGTTGAGTGAAGGTTTGTAGTAGCATTCCCTGCTGACCTCCCTGAGCCCAGTCAAGCAGTAGCTGATGGCGGCTAACGGCTGAAGTGTTGCTGATGGGGCAATCGGCTCGCTGCTGCAATCCTTTGTAATAAGTCTCTGGAACGCTAATGAGGGGAAGCTGCTGCTGCCTGAAGTGAGCGATCGCCCCGACCGCATCCTGACTGCGCAGCGCCACATGCTGTACCCCTGCCCCCCGATTGTGATCCAGGAATTCTTGAATTTGCGAATTGGCTGAGCTGGGTTCATTAATCGGTAGCTGCAATGTCCCCTCGGGGTGGGTCAAGACCTGACTGCGCAGCCCGGAGCGAGCCGTGTTGATATCGAAGCGCTGCCCAGGTTGCAGGCCAAACATCCGCTGATACCAACTTGAGGCCGCTTGCAGTTCGCCTTGAGGAACATTGAGCACAA
This sequence comes from Phormidesmidales cyanobacterium, assembly GCA_038315915.1. Lineage (GTDB taxonomy): Bacteria > Cyanobacteriota > Cyanobacteriia > Phormidesmidales > Phormidesmidaceae > Phormidesmis. The sequence continues at coordinate 20,333 of JBBQAC010000010.1, read as the reverse complement.
CGTGGTCGATTGTCGAAAGCCAAGCCGAAGATGGCCCGCCCAGTTGCTGCCGCTCGGCAGCCCACTGAGGCGATACCTCGACCAGCGTATGGTGCAGGTCAGCCCAGCCTTGAATTTGGCACTGCCTCTGGCCAGCCGCATTGAAGCTGACCTCGGTTGTGAGCTGTGCCCCCTGGCGCTGCGCTTGTGCTAGCACCTGGTCGAAGCGATCGCTGGCAAACCCGACATCGACGAGTCCGGGCGGATGCTGCTGCAAATAGCGGTCAACCTCAGAGGCTGCTGCGCTGCCAGAGCGGGGTCCGCTGCCCGATAGCCTGATTTCAATGCCCCCCTGCGTTAAAACCACAGCTTGGGGATGCATTGCCTCACGGGTCGCCTGCAAACTAGGCTGAAAAGCGAGTTTGTCGATAAACCAGGCTTGCCAAAAGGCCACATCTCTAACGTAAAAGTGCAGATGGTGAAAGTGCATGGTCTTTTTTTAAAGTGAACTGAACAGCAGCGTCCGGTGATAAAAGTGCTTACAGCGGATGTGGATTGATCCTAGTCGGCTGGCCAATTGTTAAGGAACATTGCATTTAATTTCATCCCTTGGGATAATAGCGGCGCAAATTAATTTAAGGGATGTCTAGATGAGTTTTTTCAAGCCCCTATGCGTTCTTAGCAGTCTGAGCATAGGCTTAATTGCGCCTGGCGCGGCCCTCGCAGACTGGATGCCGGTGAGCTGGTATGGCCCTGGCTTCGATGGCGACTACACCGCTAACGGCGAGGTGTTTGATCGGTATAGTTATACGGCAGCTCATCCCGACTGGCCTTTTGGCACTTTAGTACAGCTTACCAATCCCGACTCCGGAGAAACGGTGACCGTCCGCATTAATGATCGATCTGGTGGCGCGCTCGATATTTCTGAGCAGGCTGCCCGCGATTTGGGGACTTATGAATCCGGTATTTCGCCGGTAGATGTTGAAATTTTGCAATGGGGTGAATAGCCCTGGCTCACTTTGCAGCGAATTACCATTGACGCACGGCAACATCAGGGGCAGTCTCTGGCACTTGAGACCGGTCAAGTCCACTACCTGCGGAGGGTGTTGCGGCTGGGGGTGGGCGATCGCTTCATCGCTCAAGACGGGCAGGGCCAGCAGTGGTTGGCAGCGCTGACCGACCAGCCCAGTTCTGCTCAGGTGATTGAGCCCTTGCATCCCACAGTGCGACCGGCTAGCCCTCTGCGTCTGGTCGCCGCGCTGCCTAAAGGCAATAGCTTTGACCAAGTAGTTCGGCAGACGACTGAATTGGGCGTCACTCACATTTTCCCGGTACTCAGCCAGCGTACCTTGCTCAAGCCCAGCGATAACAAGCTACTGCGCTGGCAGCGCATTGCTCAAGAAGCCTCTGAGCAATGCGAGCGAATCACCGTACCTGAAATCTTTGCTCCTGTAGATTTTCAACAGTGCCTAGAGCAGCTTGATGACGAGGCAATTCCTCCAGGGTTGCGTTACCTCTGTGTCGCTCGCAGCGCAGCCCCTGAGTCGGCTTTGCCCCACCTGCTTGCTCACTTGCAGGATCAGTTACCGTCAGCGACTGCGCAGGGTGTGACGGTAGCCATTGGCCCAGAGGGGGGGTGGACGCCAGCCGAAATCACGGTTGCCATTACCCACAGGTATGTGGCTGTTTCCTTGGGGTCAGTAATTTTACGGTCAGTGACTGCGCCGATCACCGCACTATCGCTGGTCACCGCAGCCAGAGAACTACTGATATAGCTTGATTTCATCGTATAAGTTCGGATGGCCAAACCGATTTAGCTTGTTTAAGCTGTGGGTGTCTAGCGTCACATAGGCTTTCCCTATATTGCGCGAATACTTTCCCTATATTGCGCGGATACTTTCGTGCTATCCCCAGGTTAAACCTCAATACTTACCCATGGCCAAATCATCAGATACTGTATTCTCTGGTTTTCACGCACTTTCTGAGCCTATCCGCATTCAGGTTATCGAGCTTCTTCAAGAGGGTGAATTCTGCGTGGGTGATATGTGCGATCGCCTCAACATTGCCCAGTCCAAGCTCTCATTCCACCTCAAGACCCTCAAGCAAGCAGGTCTGGTAACAGCCCGCCAGCAAGGCCGCTGGATGTACTACAGCCTCAACGCTGATCGGTTCAATGCGCTAGAGGGCTACCTCAGTGGATACAAAGTCTAAGAGCTTGCCTCGATCCTAAAAGACACTGCTATTCTTACACCGCCTCTACTACAGATTCCTCTTAAAACTGGCCTATTGCAGTTGCTTTCCGCTCCTATCGCTACAGAAGCTGATACTCTACGCTTTCAGTTAAAGTTATTAGCCTTAGCACAAACTTGCCTCACATTTTTCGCTTAGCCAGCGGCAATGTAGGCATTTTTTTTGCTCATACTGGGGAGACTATCTTCACTGCGATTGATACACTCAGCCCCTGTGAGCCATCATCACATCCAAAATTTCAGACGTCGCTGCCAGACTCTCTTCAAACAGCACATCTTCACCCCAGCGCTGTAGCTGCTGCTCTAATAGCAAATCCGAACGCTGATCCGATAGTGAAGTAACTTCCTCAACCAAGCTGCTCTGGGCACTGCCGCCAGATTCCATCCGCATACAGCCGACCGTTTCAGAACATAGGATGGTGTTGCAGTTGGCCTGAGGATTTGTTGACTGCAACCGAACGCCAGTCAGATCGCCCAAGACTTCTCCCTGGTCGATCACCGGCACCCCCGCTAGCTCAGCCTCAATTTCGCGGCCACCCTCACCGACAAAGTAAATTCGTTCTACATCATAGTCGCCGCCCTCGTATTCATACGCCTTCAGCTCCCAATTCATGCGGCTTGCCAACCAGCCCAAAAACATCAGCGCCTGAGCCGGGTTGCCTTTTTCGTAGTCAACGCCCACCCGGTTTACTTCTAGCAGCGCCATCCGTCGCTCCGGGGGATCAAAAGCCGCCGCTGCTAGCTCCTGCCAGGGCGCTAGCCGGTACCAGTTGAGATCGGCAATATTGGTGGTATGGTCATTGACCAGCTTCTGAATTTTGACCATTTCAGAAGCCGCATCGCTGAAGTAGCTAGAGTCCAGAATTAGGCAGCTGCTGATCAACGCTAGCTTCTGAAATAGGGTTTGCTCCGGATTGGGCGTCGCCTTCCACCAGACAAACTTAGGCAGATCCGAAACGACTAGCGAATTGACCAAATCGCCCACTCTTTCCAGCGCTTCCTTAGTTCCCCGCAGCGTGATGTATTCACAGCACACTAAGTTGCTGCTGTTGCTTCTTTGCACCGGGCAGTAGGCTGATACCTGGGCAGTTACGCCCTCATCTTCACCAAAAATTGGGCACAGCGTAATCACCCGGCAGGGGTTCTGCGCAGCCAACGCCCCGTCGAAGTTAAAGCCGCGAATATCCGCATTCTTAAAGCCCTGCTCTTTAACCGGCAGCTTGCGCACTTCTTCGCGCAGCTTGGCTAATGTCGGCGGATCTATCCGTCCGCTCAGTCTCAAATTGTATTGCTTTTGAGCTTCTAAAATTCCCTCGCGGGTTTCAGAGCGGTGCAGACCGTCAATTTCGTTGGTATAAAAGCCCAGAGTCGCCAGCAGTTGCTGCACTTCCTCAGGTTCGTAAATCACCATTGTAAAGGTGGTGGCACGGGTAGCTACAGGGGCTGTGCCGCCGTCGTCTTGAACGCGCCAAATGTTACGTAGCTCAGATTCAATCTCATCTAGGGAGATATCTTTAGGCTTTTGCAGTGCCAGAATAGAAGTTGCCATAGCTTTTGTAGAGAAAGAAACCGCAGGGGAAAAAGTAGAACGAAAGAAACCGGCAGGCGGCTGACCAAATGCTATACAAGCATAGCGAAAACCCACTTTATTAATCGTCTTTGAAGATACTCAATCATGCTGGGGGCAAAGCCATCCTTTAGAGCTTTCGCCAGCGACGATTGGTCTGTTTGAGCAATAGTTCAGCTTCAATCGGCCCCCAAGTACCCGCCTCATAAAGCGGAATACTATCCGGGGGGGCCGGGGAATCCCAAACTTCTAACAGCGGTGTCAGCACTCGCCAAGACTGCTCCACCTCGTCACCTCGGGTAAAGAGCGTCTGATCGCCGAGCATCGCGTCGATTAGCAGACGGCTGTAGGCGTCTGTGCTGGGCTTGCCGAAAGCCGCGTCATAGCGAAAATCCATCTCTACTGAGCGGGTGCGCAGAGAAGATCCTGGGGTCTTTACTTCAAAGCGCATCGCGATTCCCTCATTGGGCTGAATTCGCAGCGCGAGAACATTATCATTCATCTGCTTAGAGGCAGACTGAAACATCAGGTGAGGAACTGCCTTGAAGTGGATAGAAATTTCAGATACTTTCTTGGGCAAGCGCTTACCTGTTCGCAGATAAAAAGGGACGCCCTGCCAACGCCAGTTGTCCACCCGGAGCGAGAGCGCGGCAAAGGTATTGTTCGTCGATTCCTCAATGCCCTCTTCTTCTGCTCGATAGCCTGGCACCTCTTTCCCTTTCATCCAACCCGCCGAGTATTGACCGCGAACGGCAGATTTTGATAGATCGCTGTCGTCTGCTAGGCGAGTCGCCTGTAGTACTTTTACTTTTTCGCTGCGAATACTGGCCGCATCGAGAGAATTTGGCGTTTCCATTGCCGTTAAGCAAAAGAGCTGCATCAGGTGGTTCTGTACCATATCGCGAATGGCACCCGCCGTTTCGTAGTAGCCCGCTCTGCCTTCGAGCCCGACCGTTTCAGCTACCGTAATTTGCACATGGTCGACGAACTGACGGTTCCACAGAGGCTCAAAAATCGCGTTGGCAAAGCGAAAAACCAGCAGGTTTTGCACAGTCTCTTTGCCGAGGTAGTGGTCAATCCTGTAAATCTGCTCTTCGGCACAGACGTTTCGGACTTTGTAGTTCAGCGACTGGGCAGAAGCCAGGTCGCGGCCAAAGGGTTTTTCAATCACCAGCCGCTGCTTAGTCGGGTCAGCCAGCATCCCTGCGCCTCCTAGCTGCTGAGCTGCTTCTGCAAAAAAGCGAGGCGCGACCGAAAGATAAAAAACCCGATTTCCCTGGGTGCCTCTCTTTTCGTCGAGTTCGGCCAGGAACTGCTTTAGCCGCTGGTAGTCTTCAGGTTTGTCAAGGTTGCCGGGGCAGTAAAACAAGCCTTCGGCGAACTTATTCCAGGTAGCAATATTTTCGATGCCGCTGCCAAACTCTTCGACCCCCTGCTTGAGGTGTTCCCGAAAATAATCATGGCTCCAATCTCGACGAGCGACGCCAACAATTGTCAGCTCGGGAGGCAGTCGCCGCTCCAACCGCATTTGGTAGAGCGCCGGGACGAGCTTACGGTGGGTGAGATCGCCAGATGCTCCGAAAATTACCAGGATTTGCGGGGCGGGAATGCGGTCGTGTTGAAGGCCAACGCGGAGCGGGTTTTCGAGCAGGGAAACCATAGTAAGAATGGCGAAAGGGAGGACTTATGCGGAATGTTTACAGACGAACGAATGCTCTGACACTAGCGAAATGGCGATACCTGGTTCTGTTACTTTCACACCCGTTTTTGTATCGACTTATTAAAACAATCTGTGTATCTAACCTGATGCCATGCCTGATGAGACCGGTGGTCGCTCTAGCTTACGCTCTTGAACGAAGGATCTTACCAGATCGACATCTTCTATGCTGCCGATGATGAGCGGCGTTCTCATATGAATATGATCAGGATCAACATCGAGTATCGCCTGTTCGCCTGTAGAAGCCGTACCGCTGGCCTGCTCAGCGAGGAAAGCCAGCGGCGCAGACTCATAAAGTAGTCTGAGCTTACCTTCAGGCTTTTTGAGCGTGCCCGGGTAGAGAAAGACCCCGCCCTGCATCAGAATGCGGTGAAAGTCGCCGACTAATGCGCCGCTGTAGCGAGACGAGTATCCCTGATGGCGATGGACGTAGCGAATATAGTCGCGGTAGGAATCTTCCCACTGCCAAAAGTTGCCTTCGTTCACGCTGTAGTTGGAGCCGTGAGCGGGAATTTGAATGTTCTCGCTGGCCAAGATAAATTCGCCCAGGCTTGGGTCGAGCGTAAAGCAGTGGACGCCTTTACCCAGCGAGTATACAAATACCGTACTCGGGCCGTAGAGGATATAGCCTGCGGCTATTTGGTTTCTACCAGGTGTGAGCAGATCCGCGCCCGTTGGATCGACATCATTTCCCTGCTGACGGCGCAGCGAAAAAATTGAGCCAACGTTGAGGTTGATATCGACATTGGAAGATCCGTCGATGGGATCGTATAGCAGGGTGTAGCGACCGGTAGAGCAGTTCTCAGGAATAGGGTAGATATCATCCATTTCCTCTGAGACCAGCCGGCAAATTAGCCCACTCTGCTGAAACACAGAGATGAAAACGTCGTTAGCGTAAACGTCCATCTTTTTGACGGACTCTCCCTGAACGTTTTTGCGCCCGGTAAAACCCATGGCGTCTTCGACGAGTCCTGCCCGGGTCAGCCGCCGGGAAACGAGCTTGCCAGCGAAAGCGATGCGATTCATAATCGCGCTGAGATCTTGCGCTTCGGGGCCGAAGCTGTCGAGTTGCTGAAGAACATGCTGCGACAGGGTCATGCTATCGCGGCCCAAGCTGTCCGATGAGTCGCCTGTGGCGGGCTGGTAGCTATCTGCCATGAAATCTCCTGGGATTTTCTGTGTCTCTATCTTAAGAAGGTCTTCCGGATTCACAAATCAACCTTTAGATGAACTATAGAAAGTTCCTTAGATAGATATTTTTCTTAACAGAGAAATTCATAAAACAGGCATTTTCGAGTTGCTGAACTGTTTTGGTAGGCTGCATACATTTATTTGCAGGCAAGGGTGTGCACGGTAGAAAAATGCCAGCGAATGAAACATCGCAGCGGAAAGCGTTCAAAGTTTCTGAAGCCGCAGCTAGCGGGTTTAATGAACTTCAGTTTTTGGGATCCACTTCATACGACCGTAGGAGATCCGACGCTACTCGCGGATTCTATCGCGCTCAAGCAGTAGCTTTTCGCCAAATTTCGCATACCAGTCGGACAGCCTGCTGACGGCAGCTATGCCGATCATGACATCTTGCCGCTGAGAGACGAAATCATTCGCAGCGTTGATAGGGGGAACAAGGAGACGAATGCTACTCGACTTACCTGCTTTCTCAAAACTCATGTTTTCCTCCAAGGAACTGCCAAATTGGCTTTTGAGTTCGTCTAGCCGTTCGCCCATACCGCCAAATAGCAGATCCACACAGCCGCGCGGCAGCGAATGAACAAGCTCAACGCCTTTGGCAAGACCGGCAGGATAGAAAGGAATGCGCCAAGAGCCAGCGGCCTTCGTCAGCGGTTGCCTCATGTTTAGCTCAGGTTCTTGCCCTTGGACTAGCTGCCAGTACTGCTGCCAAAAACCGGTGACGGGTGCATCTGCAATTGTATAGATTGCCAATGCCTTTCTCAATTGCGGCAGTGAGTAAGGATTCTTTGTATCGCTGACGCTCTCCTAAGGTCGGTTGCTGCCTGAACCAATCGCGGATGTCTTCGTAGGTAATGCTCGCGTCAAAGCCCTTCAGAGCTACATCGGCACCGAAGTAACTTTTGGGTGCCATCAAAATCGTATAAAAGTCTGTACAGGCTTCGTGATCGCGGTAGGTTTGTCCTCGCTCTCGATAGCGCTCCGCCTGCTGAGGCTGTAAAGCCGCGTTCACCTTGTTTTCAATCAGTAGACAAACCTGGTTGCCAGCACTGTCTTTGAAATAAATCTCAATGTCTGATTCGCCGTTAGACTGGGTAACCGAGCGCTGGGCGTCCAAAAGCGCTTCGGCTTTTGCAGGATGATTCGCTACTTTGCTGACAAACCACTGAAGAAACTCAAACGAAGCAATAAATTCCTCTAGAATCAGCAGGTCAATATCACGCTCGCAGACACCGGAAATAGGGACTAAAGAGATCACGCTGGTTGCCATAGGAAATCAACCAAAGTTTTCCCACTCAGCACTCACCGTACTCATCTGCTGGATTGAAAATATGGCAGGAACCCTCTTCCTTACCCACAACTATCAGGCTACTTGAAGCGTTTTTGGCTCGGGGATAGGTTCACTCTCTTCCTGTCAAGCTTCCAGATACATTTCAATCACCTCTTCCCCATGTTGAGTGGCTTCCTCACGAGTTTTGCCGTGAGTACAGGGCATCACTACCCGTCCGACAAACTCTGGAACTGTAACAAGGAAAAGCTGATCTTCATCAGACCACTGAATCGTCATGCTGTATCGACTCATGAATCTCCCTCTTTTTCTGATTTTTCCAGCTCGGTTAAATAAAGATGCTGCCTGATGATTTCCCGGACATTGATGCAATCTTGCAGCGCACTTGTCGCAATTTCTCTTGTGGCTAAAGCTCCAGGATAGCGAAACTCAACGGCATAAGCGCTTAGAGATTTCAACGCAGGCCGCATATCCTCCCAACTAGATGTGGTAGGTAGAATCAAATCTAGTAAAGCTGGTAGTAAATGCGTTTTAGGAAAGAAAATGTCAGCTTCTTGCAAACAAGCTTTCAGATACTTTTCGACGCATTGCTGGCTGAGAAAGCAGATGAGGTCGAAGTTGGGTACTGGCTGAATCGACAGTATCTTATCAGATGAAAAATCGCTTTCTGCCTTGTCAACCCACTCTTGCGTGATCGGTTTCATAGAGGACGCGGCCCTTCTGCAAAATTTCCTGAATGAAAAAATCGCCCATTTCCAAACGCTGGCGAATGTTTTGGGGAGTTCGAACGAGGAAATCTAGCGGAAAGTGATAGTCGATTGCTAAGAGAATTTCGATTGCTTTTTTAACTGAACTGCCCTCAAAAGGCAGGATGACTAGCAAATCAACGTCGGAATCTTGGGTAGGTTCGCCATAGGCATAAGAGCCGAATAAGATAATTTTCTCAGGCTGGAACTTCTCTACCACTTCCTGACAAAAGTCCTGAATTTTATTAGAACTAATCATCACGTCTATTACCTACCGGGCAGGTGATCGATATGTAAGGTGTAGAAGAAGTGCCAAACTTACTCTGCACCTTTAGCCTAGCGTGTTCAATTCTTAAAACAGATCTTTATCGGTGACAGCACCTTTACTGCTCGAAGAGACCAGCTTGGCGTATTTTGCCAGTACACCGCGCTCATAGCGAGGCTTGGGTGGGCTCCATTGGGTTTTGCGCTGGGCGAGTTCTTCGTCAGAGACGTTCACTTGCAGCAGTAGCTTGTCGGCGTCGATGGTAATAGTGTCACCTTCTTGTACGAGGGCGATCGCACCCCCCACCGCAGCCTCCGGCGCAACATGACCCACGACCATGCCGTAAGTCCCTCCCGAAAATCGGCCATCAGTAATCAGACCAACCGAGTCACCCAGCCCAGCGCCGATAATTGCCGAAGTCGGCGCAAGCATTTCGCGCATACCCGGCCCGCCTTTTGGCCCTTCGTAGCGCACGACAATCACGTCGCCCGCTTTGATTTTGTTCGCCAAAATCGCGTCCAGACAGTCTTCTTCTGATTCAAATACGCGAGCGGGGCCGGTGATGCTGCGGTTTTTAATGCCCGTGAGCTTGGAGACGCCGCCTTCGGGGGCGAGGTTGCCTTTGAGAATGCCGAGGTGGCCTTGCGGATACATTGGGTTGTCAAAAGGACGAATTACGTCCTGATCGACAGATGGCTGATCGGGGACATCGGCCAGTACTTCAGCGATGGTCTGGCCGCTCACAGTGAGGGCGTCGCCGTGGAGCAGCCCTTCGTTCAGGAGCATTTTCATTACCTGGGGGATGCCGCCTGCTTTGTGCAAGTCAGTGGCGACGTAGCGGCCAGAAGGCTTCAGGTCGCAGAAGACGGGGACCTTTTTGCGGATGGTTTCAAAGTCGTCAATGGTGAGATCTACGCCCATAGTGTGGGCGATCGCCAGCAAATGCAGCACTGAATTGGTCGAGCCGCCAACGGCCATAATCACCGCCATCGCATTCTCAAACGCCTTGCGTGTGAGAATATCCTGCGGCAAAATCTGCTGACGAATTGCCTCTACCAGCGCAAAGGCAGATTTTTCGGTGCTGACGGCCTTTTCCTCGTCCTCAGCCGCCATGGTGGATGAACCGGGCAGACTTAGACCCATGGCCTCAATTGCCGAAGACATGGTGTTGGCTGTGAACATGCCGCCGCAGGAACCTGCCCCTGGGCAAGCATGACGCTCTACCGCGTCGAGGCGTTCTTTACTGATTTTGCCTGCGCTGTACTGGCCAACCGCTTCAAAAGCGCTGACTACTGTAAGGTCTTCACCGTCTAAATGGCCGGGCTTGATGGTGCCGCCGTAGACGAAGACGGCAGGGATATTCATGCGGGCGATCGCCATCACCGCTCCCGGCATATTCTTATCGCAGCCGCCAATGGCCAGCACTGCGTCCATACTCTGCCCGGTACAGGCCGTCTCAATCGAATCGGCAATCACTTCGCGCGATACCAGGGAATACTTCATTCCCTCAGTGCCCATCGAAATGCCATCGCTGATGGTGATAGTGCCAAACATCTGCGGCATTGCCCCGGCTTCACGCAAGGCAGCTTCACCGCGCAGAGCTAGCGTGTTGATACCCATATTGCAAGGCGTAATCGTGCTGTAGCCATTCGCCAAACCGACGACCGGCTTATTGAAATCCTCATCTTGAAAGCCCACAGCCCTCAACATCGCTCGGTTAGGAGCCCGCTGTACGCCCTGGGTGACTACCTGACTTTTGCGATTATCTGACATTTGAGCTTCTCCACAATTAGGGGGATGAGAGCGACTCGATACAGAGTCGAGTGCGCCCGTAGTCTTTTATTCTTACAGAACACTCGCCTCTCGGAGAGCGCAAAATCAAATTTTTCTGAAGAAATGCTCACTTATTAAGACGACTCTAAATGGGCTATGTGCTAACGCCCAACGATGAACGGCAGCGGTGTCCGCAGTACCGTGACCACCTGACTAGCCTGTAAGTGAACGGCAATGGTTTTTTGCCACTGCTGACGATGATTGAGCGCGCTCAGATAGCTTAAGGCAACCAGCCTGCCAGTGAATCCGGGTTGCCTATTGGCAGACAGCCGCGAGGTGACAACGAGCCATTGGCGGATGCTAGCAGGCAAATCCTCAGTCAGTCGCAGTGGCAGCGTTGGGGTAGAAAATGACTGAGCGTAGGCTGCGCTTAAGAAAGGCTTATACTGGGCTGCTTCAGGCGATCGCTGCTTCACAAAGCTCAAAGAAATACCCTGCAATAGCTGCCGCAAATTTGCCGTTTCCTCCCCCCGCAGTTCGGACATAAACGGCAACTCACTGAGCGCGGGGTTGACGTTGTCAGGATCGCCCACACTCAGGTGAGTCCCCCCAATTACCGCTAGCAGGTATTTGGGCCCTGAGAGCTGGGTAAAAGGCTTAAGCTGCTGATCCAAAGTGGGGGTCACGCTGTCGTGAGTGCCTGTTAGCAAGAGGGTCGGCACCGATACTGTGGACAGGCCCGCTTCGCCAAATAGCCGTCCGACCAGCGGGTTCATGGCCATTACCTGCTTGATCCGACTATCGCTGAGGTCGACCACCTGCTCGGGCAGATCGACCGCTGCGCACTGTAGCCAGTCAGCGGGAGAAACGCCGAGCGGCTGAATGTTCTGACAAAAGCTTCGGAGCGATCGCAAATCCAAAGTTGCCCCGGCCAGCGCTAGCCCCGTGTAGCCCCCCAAAGAGTGGCCAATAAGGGTCACATCCTCAGTGTTGAACACGTCTTTGTAAAAAGAATTGCCTTCACTAATTTGCTCTAGCATGTCGAGGACAAAGCTGACATCCCGAGGCCGATCCAAAAACTCAGTGGCCGGCAGCAGACGGCTCGGCGAATCAGCAATCTCGGGATCGACTGGTAAATCGAGCAGCGCCTGGACATTGCTGCCAGGATGCTCGACTGAGACTACCGTCAGACCATAAGAGGCCAGATGCTTAGCCAAATAATCGAGAAAATAGCGATCTGCACCAAAGCCGTGGGAGAGCACCACCAGCGGCCCCTGAGGATTTCGGCTCCAGTGCACATCGACTGGAATGACACGCTGGCGATCCGTGTCGCGGAAAATTAGGGTGCGCTGCGAAAATTCAACTGGCCCTGGCGCGGCTGGGTCGAGATCAGCTGGCAGGGGTGCACTCAGTGCGACCTGAAGTTCCTGGTCGAGCACACCACTGAGAGAACGACTTTCCAGATTAGAAAGATTGAGCTGGGAGGCTAATCCAATCGCCGTACTTAGATCCACTTCTAGCGTCTCTTGAGGTATGGCCCTCAGCAGTCCCAAAATGCTGAGCCCATCAGCCTGACTGGCCGCGAGCCGGATTGCGCCCTGAAGCTGAAGAATGGTTAAATTAGGCGCAACTTGGGCCAGTGTGGTGAGCAGCAAGTCGCCATTGGGGGAAGCCAGCAAATCTTCGATAACGCGATCGCTTACGCGCGGGTCGAGGTCGAGCGTTTGCTGCAAACTGAGCTGTACCTGCGGCGAAAGGAATTGCTGATAAAGACGCAGGCTAGGCGGCACATCGCCCGTGCGGGCAAACGTCTCCAAATCTGTCAGGTCAATCGTCTGCCTCAGCGGGCCTACTCTGACCACTAATTGCTCAGCGGCCACCCCAGGCGCAACTGCTAGCGCCACGAGTCCTATCCCCAGACAGGCCGCTCCCAGTCCAGAGACTACTGCCGAACTCAGTCTGTTTATAGCTCTGAAGGGTAGCCGTCTACGACGAGCACCCTGTGCAATACCGGACGTTTGGCCTAGTCTCATAAACGCAACAATTGTCAGCAAAACAGCGCCAGAAGGCGATTACCTCTATCATTTTTGTCAGGCACGAAGACCGTCATCACAGGAGCTTCTGCTCAAGCGTGTCGCATCTTTCATCACACACAAAAAAGACTTGATATAAACATCTTACCCATTTGCTCTTATCTGAGGGCACTGGGTTTAAGTTTTCAGGTCTGTTAGGGTTAGCTAGGTGAAAGATAGGTATAGACAAGTCATTCAGTTTACTAACTTCTCTCCAATCCTTTACGTGTCTTGCTCAAGCAGTCACCTCGGGTTTTTAATTCTTTAGCTTCGGGAGATTTACCGATGTCCGACTCAGATTCCAATGCGCTAGACGACTTTCTGATGCCTCGCAGCAAATATCATGGAGAATTCACGCCGCAGAACCTGGCATTCAATGCAAATTTGCAGGAGTTTGCTCAGCGAGTCGCGCTGATTTGCGCACTGGAGACGGGCGGCAAAGTGAGCAGCTCGGAAGCTTACGACGATATTAAAAAGCTCTGGAAAGATCTGAAATCCTCCAAAAAAAGCTTGCTCAAGAAAAGCGACGACTAGCCAATCATCTTGGTCTTGGCTGTACCTTCCTTGGCTGCAAAGTATGCGCTCACCGCTGTGGCAATTCGCTCGGCGGCGTGACCGTCACCAAAAGGATTGACCGCTTTAGCCATGGCCCTATAGGCGGTTTCGCTGCTGAGCAACTCTGAGGCAGCGGCAACCACTACATTAGGCTGCGTCCCTACAAGTTTGGCGGTACCGGCTGCGATCGCCTCTGGTCTTTCAGTCGTCTCTCTGAGCACCAGCACCGGCTTACCTAGCCCAGGCGCTTCCTCTTGCAGCCCGCCCGAATCGGTCAGCAGCAGGGCGCAGCGTTTCATCGCCCCGACGAGCTGCGCATAGTCCAAAGGCTCGACTAAAAAAGCCCTCGGATGCTCGCCCAACGCGGCCTTGAGCGGATCGCGCACGGTGGGATTGCGATGCAGCGGGAGCAATAGCGCTGTGTCTGGAAAGCGGTCGAGAATATCTAAAAAGCTTTTGGCAATGTCAGTCAGCGGGGCTCCCCAGTTTTCACGGCGATGTACCGTCGAAAGGATGACCCGATACTTCGCCCAATCTAGCCCCGGTACGTCACAGCCTGGCGACTGCTCGGCCACTTTCAGCAGCGCATCGATGACGGTATTGCCGGTTTGGTGAATGCCTGCGGTCACACCGGAGGCTTTGAGGTTGCTGACTGAGGTGGCGGTAGGGGCAAAGTGCAGGGTGGCAATTTGCGATACCAGGCGGCGATTGGCTTCTTCGGGAAAAGGATTCAAAATATTGTCTGTGCGCAGGCCCGCTTCGACATGGCCCACTGGAATTTGCTGGTAAAAGGCTGCCAGGGCAGCGGCAAAGGCTGTCGTCGTATCGCCTTGAGAAATCACCATATCGGGCTGTAGCTGGGTAAACAGCGTCTCTAGCCCTTTCAAGCTGCGGCAGGTAATGTCGCTGAGGCTCTGTTTGGGCTGCATGATATCCAGGTTATGGTCGGCCTCCAGCTTAAAAAGCGACATCACTTGGGCGACCATTTCCCGGTGCTGGCCGGTAAGCACCACCTGTGTTTCAAATTGGGGCAGTTGCTGAAAGGTCTGAATGACGGGCGCTAGCTTAATGGCTTCGGGCCGGGTGCCCAGGGTAATGCACAAGCGAATGGGGGAGGTCATGGCGATCGCCTCGGCTAAATATTAGCTAATTGAGCAACTGAGCTGAGCAAAACGGACAAAAAAGAATATTAGAATAGCGCGAGCCCTTCCCGCGTACAGAAGCTCTGTCGCCATCCCGCGTTTTAACTTTATGAAATATGCGATCGCTCTCACCCCCAGCCACTTTCAATCGCTTGACCTGGCCCCCGCCCAGCAGGTTATTGACCCCATTCTGACGAGCCACCCAACCGAGCCAAAGCTGAACGATCCCGATCTTACCTTCAGCTTTGACATTGATTTTCCGCGAGAAGCAGGCGATCCGCGCGAACTCTCGGAAATCTCCGAAGTGCGCCTGTGGTTCATCCGCCTCAACAGCCGCTACCCCTGGCTACCGCTCTACCTTGACTGGGAATCGGGTGAACTTGGCCGCTACACCGCCATGCTGGTACCCCACCAGTTCAGCCCCATTGACGGCATTCGCTACAACCCCGAAGCCCTCGAAATATTTGTAATGGACAAAGTATTTACCCTCGACCACTGGCTTAAAACCCACCGCATCAACGGTCGCTCTCGGCTCAAATTCATGACCCAGGTGCTGGGCTACGAACTCGACGATGCCCTATTTAACCTGTTGTAAGGTGACCTTTACCCCCTACAATCTGGGGCGTAAGGATTCAGGTTTTATTGGGAGTAGGGTATCAGCATGGCGGGAATCATTGGAGTGTTGCTAGGGCTGCTGATCCTGGTTGGCGTCGTAGCTTACCTGCTGATCGAGTGGCAGTACCGTCAGCGCCCCGGTAATGACCTGGAGCTAACAGCTACTGATTGGACGCTCGACACCTACGAGCCCGACCACTATGCCATCTCGCTCGACACCGTTTTTACCAACCGCACCCGCACCCTGGAAATCTTTATTCCAGAAGTCAGCGTAGAGTATGAACTCCTCTCTAGCCGCCGCTTAGAGGGTATTACTGTCAAAACCGAAGTCATTCCCCAGCACGAAGATTTTCCGGCTCGCACTGACGGCTACTGGTTTGCCTACATTGTCAAAGTCGGTAAAGCCACCAAAGCCCAGCTCAAGGTAGAGATTAAAGGCACCGATCTCACCGGCCTCAAATCGCTCTGGCTCAAGGTGCACTACATCACCTACGGCCCCGAGGGGCGAATTCCAAAAACTGGCCATCTCATCGTTCCACTGAAATTCCCCAAGCCAGAGGCGGCGACCCACTGGCGCGAAAACAGCGTGGCCCATATTCTGCCAGTACCCACCCACCTGCTCACCCCGCTCGACAGCACGGTAGATATTGTCAAGCACTACGTCAAGCCCTGTGCCAAACCAGGCGACATCGTCACTATTGGTGAAACGCCCGTTGCCATTATGCAGGGCCGACTGCGCCATCCGAACACCGTCAAACCGGGCTGGCTAGCCAAGCGCCTGTGCTACTACTTCATGCCCACTTCCAGCCTGGCGACCGCCTGCGGGATGCAAACGCTGATTGATGTCTCTGGCCCCTGGCAGGTGGCTTCGGCCTTTTTGATTGGAGCGATCGCCAAACTCGCTGGCAAACCCGGCATGTTTTACCAACTAGCCGGTGAGCAGGCCCGGTTGATTGACGATGTGACCGGTACCCTGCCACCTTTTGATCAGTTTATTGTGCTGGGGCCAGAGCATTCTCAGCAGCTCGTCGACCAAATTTACCAGGAGACTGGCCTGAAGGCGGCGATTGTCGATGTCAACGATTTAAAAGCAGTTAAAATACTAGCAGCGACAGCCAACACTGATCTAAAAATGCTCACCCAGGCGCTAATTGACAACCCGGCAGGCAATGCCGATGAGCAAACGCCCGTCGTCCTAATTCGGCCCAAGTCTTAACTGGTCTCAAGCATAAGCCACCCAAACTCCTATGTCCCGAAGCAATTCTCCAGATTCGGCCTTGATCATTCGCTCCATTCACCTGCGTGATTTGGATCACATTAGGGTGTCTGGCGCAACTGAAGTGGCTTCCCACGCTACCGAGACCCCAGAGATCGCCGAGTACATTCAGCAGTTGCGTCGCTGGTATGGCCCGCTGAAGGTCTTGACGCTGTTTCCCAACCCTTTGCAGCATCTTTTTTCGGCGTTCGTTGCCGAAGCGGGTGGTCAGCTTCAGGGCATGATTCAGGTGTCTCCTTTTAATCGCACCTTGAGCACCTGGAAAATTGACCGAATGCTAGTCAACCTGGCTAAAAAATCGGCTGCACAAGCGCCTACCGCACCAGCGGCTAAGGACTCATCTTCAGCTGCTAATAGCGGCGACGATGCTCAGCTTCATCTCGGAATGGACAGTGGCTCGCATCTGCTGCGCCACTGCTTTGAGCATATTCGGGAGGCTCAATACTGGCTCAGCGAAACCGATGTCAACGACAAGTTTGGCCTTTCTCTCTACCGGCACAATGGTTTTCAGCCGCTGGCCCGAGCGACCTACTGGTCGATTCAGCCAGAGCAGCTAGAGACGCTCTCGGATCATGACCCTGACCTGCCTAACCTGCTGCCAGTGAGTAACGCCGATGCTCAGCTCATTTATCAGCTTGAAACCGTCTCGATTCCGCCGCTGGTACGCCAGGTTTTGGACTACCAGATTCAAGACTTTAAGACCACGCTGACCGGTAAGTTTAGAAAGCGTCTCACCCGCTGGGCCAATCGCGAAGAGACCGTATCGGCCTACGTTTTTGAGCCTCAGCGCAAGACGGCAATTGGCTTTTTTGAACTTAAAATCTGTCGAGATGGGAGCGAGGCTCACACCGCTAAGCTGACTGTTCACCCGGCCTATACCTGGCTGTATCCAGAGCTAATGGCTCAGATGGCCGGGGTAGTGCAAAAGTTTCCCAGTCAGCCTTTGCACATCATGTCGCTCGACTACCAGACTGAGCGCGAGGAATATCTTCGGCAAATTGGGGCGCTCGAAATTGAGCATACGCTGATGATGTCGCGCTCGGTGTGGCACAAGGTGCGCGAGTCGAAGGCGGGAGCACTCGAAGGACTGAAGCTGCCGGGTGTGCTGCCGGGTTTACAGCCGACAGGGACGCCGTTGCCCGGTCGTTTTTCCTGGCATGGCCCCGCTTTAGATAGTCCTTCGCACGATGGTTTGTCCTGGGACGGGCTGGCCTGGGATCGGTTTTCTTTGGAAAACATGTCTAAGCTTTCTTGGGAGGGTCGCACGGGCGATCGCAAACAAAAGGACGGCGACGAGGCTCTGCCAGAATAATGGTTTCGGCACTGGGTTTGGATTTGGGGGCAAAGCGGATTGGGGTGGCGGGGTGCGATCGCACTGGCCTGATCGCCACTGGGCTCACGACTATCCACCGCACCAATTTTGAGAGCATGACCGGGCCGCTGTGTGAGCTGGTGCGATCGCGCGCCGTTGAAGTTTTAGTCATTGGCCTGCCCTACACGCTAGACGGACAAATTGGTCGTCAGGCCAAAAAGATTCAAAAGCTGGCCCGCCGCCTGTCGGTAACGCTACAGCTGCCAGTCGAATTTGTCGATGAGCGCCTGACCTCGTTCGATGCTGAGCAGCGGCTGTTGGCAGCGGATCAATCCCCCTCACGAAATAAAGCACTGATAGACCGCAAGGCCGCTGAGATTATTTTGCAGCAGTGGTTAGACGAAAGGCGACTTAACCTGTCACGGGCAATTAATGTCCGCCTCACCGATAGCCCTGCCGCCAATAAGCTAATCTAAAAACCGACTTGAATTTTCGACTCGGCATTTTACGAGCCGGTTGAGTTGCCCGCCTTGATCTGTCCGTTTACCTCAGGAGATGCTGCTATGGAGTTCGACTCTACCTTTATTGATGAGCCTGCTGAATATCCCATCGTTACCCTTACCGACGATGAAGACCGCCTACTTCCCTGCTACGTAGAAAAAAGCCTGGATGTAGAAGGGGTGGAGTATTTACTGCTGCTGCCGGTGAATCTGCCCATTGAAGTGTTTGTGTGGCAGCAGGTCGATGACGACGGCGAAGAGGATGGCGAAGAGATTTTAGCCGACGTGGAGGATGAAGAAATTGACGCCTTATTTCCCTCAGCGCGGGCTGTCCTGGCAGAACTTGATTTGCTGCTAGAGCGCTCAGCTCACACGCTCACTGCTGCGGGCGATCTGCCCGAGGCCGATGAAGAAGACTGCTTTTCATTAGAAATTGACGAAGAAGACGCCCAAGCCACTGAAGAGTTTCAAATGCTGGCGACCTTTTTTCACGAGGGCTCGCAGTACACTCTGTGTACACCGCTCGATCCGCTGATGTTTTTTGCGAGCCGGCAAGCTGATGGCACGGTGGAACTGGTGGAGCCTGAGGAATTTCAGAAAATGCGATCGCAGCTAGAAGACAAACTATTCGACGTTTTGGAGTAAAGTTTGCAACAGTCGTTTTATATATTCAGCTGACTCTTTGACTTATGCGCAAACGTCTCTTCTACATTGTGCTGCTGGCGATCGCTGGCCTGGTAGCCGGTCAAAGCTGGGCCTGGTGGAGTTGGGCCAAATCACCGGTGCTCGCTCGCGAAACGGCTGACTCCGAAGAGAACCTGGTACAGGTGCAAATCCCGCCCGGTACCCCTTCTAATCAGATTGGCCGAGATCTAGAAGCCGCCGGACTGATTCGCTCGACGACCGCCTGGAAGCTGCTCAGCCGCTGGAAGTCGTTCCGCACAGAAGGAGACTTTCAGGCCGGAAGCTATGTGATTTCGCCCAGCCAGAGCCTGGAAGAAATTGCTAACACCATTTGGAGCGGAGATGTTGTCCAGATGGCCTTCACCATTCCTGAAGGCTGGAACCGCGAGCAGATGGCCGCGCGATTTGAGTCTCAAGGATTGGCGAGCGCCGACGAGTTTTTGGCGGCGACCCAAGATATTCCTTACGAACGCTATCCCTGGCTACCCGATGGAATTCCTCATGTCGAGGGCTTTTTGTACCCCGATACCTATCAAATGGATACTGGCGCTGTTTCTGCCGAAGCCCTGGTTGACGCCATGCTCAAACGGTTTGAAGACATTGCGCTGCCTATTTACGAAGCGCAGCCTAGCGCCTACAGCTTGTTGGACTGGGTGACTTTGGCCAGCATCGTCGAAAAAGAAGCGGTCGTTCCCGAGGAGCGAGAGCAAATCGCGAGTGTGTTTGCTCGCAGGCTAGAAGAGGGCATTACTTTAGGGTCTGATCCGACGGTGGAATATGGCTTAGGTATTGTACAAACGCCCGAAAACCCGCTGACCTACGCTCAGATAGAAACGCCTGATCCTTACAATACCTACATAAATGCGGGGCTGACACCGACGCCGATTGCCAGTCCGGGGCTCGCCAGCTTGAAAGCGTCCGTTGACCCGGCCCCTACGGAATTTTTATATTTTGTGGCGCTCTATGACGGCAAACATGTGTTTAGCCGGACGCTGAGGGAGCATGAGGCGGCGCAGGGTAGAATTCGCGATCGCGTCGATGCCGAATCTTCCTCTCAAGATCCGTAGTTAGATAAGGAGCTGCTGCTCATCGTTTCTTTGCCCCTTCACTGCCGTCCTATGACCTGGATCAACTTACTACAGCCCGATTTAATCCTGGGCACCTCAGTTTTGGGCATTACCCCAGAGATTATTAAAGCTCGTCGGCTCAAAGGCCTAATTCTCGACGTCGATGAAACCATTGTGCCCGTCAGCAGGCGTCAGCTCGATCCGGACGTGCAGGCTTGGGCGCAAGAAATTCAGACCTCGGTGCCGCTTTCACTGGTTAGCAATAACGTGGGGTACGAGAGAATTCGCGCGATCGCTGAAGGCATGAACGTCCCTTTTGTCGCCAGTGCGGGCAAGCC
>JBBQAC010000186.1:0-9116 GCA_038315915.1 Phormidesmidales cyanobacterium | reverse complement strand
CGACGAAATAAGACTTCTCTCTCTAGAAATTAGACATAGCTAAATGAACGCTCGACCTCAGCCGTTGTATACCCTCAATCTCATGCCCCTTCACAGGGCAGTTTAAGAAAGGCTTACGCTAAAAAATGCCTGTGCAGACGGCATCAACCAAATCTCAAACTAAACAACCATGACTCAATCCGAAGCCCAGCTCGAACAAAACCTGATCGAACGTCTAACCGGCTTAGGCTATGAGCCCATCACCCTCCGCAATCCCGCAGACCTCAAAGCCAACCTCAAAACCCAGCTCGAAAAGCACAACCGCACCCCACTCAATGGCACCCCGCTCAGCGAACTAGAATTCAAAAGCATCCTCAACCACCTCAACAAGGGCAACGTATTCGAGCGTGCCAAAACCCTGCGCGACAAAATGGAACTCTCTCGCGACGACGGCACCACCGTCTATCTAGAATTCCTCGTAACCCCTGCTGATCAACGGCCTGCCCCTGGTACAAATCGAACTCAAGCGCCGAGGGCTCGAACTCAAAGAAGCCTTTAACCCAATCAACCGCTACCACCGCCACTTCTACAGCGCGAAGTTAAAGACGACGCCACCCAGGAAAACTATCAGCAGAAAAAAGACTCTATCCTTAAGCTACTCGGTAAAGAAGCCCAGCTACGCGGCGATCGCAATCTCCAGTAAGATAGCTATCAGAAAAACCTGCCCTGAGTCATACTCTGTGCAATGTCTGTAAACTGTAAGGTAGAGGCATCTGATTGAGGGCGGATTTTCCCTTCGATCCCTATTTTCTGTCGCTCATTTTTACCTGCGTCCTATGCTAAGGCTATCGAAATCATCCAAGACCGATGTGGTTATTCGGGAGCAGCAGCGAGAAGATGAGCGAATGCGGGATGTGGAGCTTTTGCTAGAGAGCTTATTTTTGCGAGAAGAAGTCACGCTCCGGCTGATCGCCGACTGCCTGTACGATGTGGGCGCGGTTAATTTGCTCAATCAGCGGGTTCACTCCAGGCCGCTCAACCGTTTTATGAAAGTGATCGCCCGCCGCTCTAAGCCGGTCTTCAGGTTTTTTATGCTGCGCTGGAGCAGGAAAAACTGCCCGCATCTGATCACTCAATGGCTTCATTCTCAAGTCGACTTTTCGCCGGGTGAGGTCGTACTGCCGGAGGTAATGAGCCCGGAAATAAATTCGATGACTCATTGATGCTGTACGCCGCTTATGGCTCTAACCTTCATCCAGCGCGGATAAAGCGACGAACACCGTCAGTGCGGCTAGTCGGCACGGCGGCAATCTCTGGTATGGCGCTGTGCTTTCACAAACGCGGCTATAGAGATTCTTCTGGAAAGTGCAATATTGTTTGCGAGAGCGATCGCCACATCCACGTCGCCATCTACGAAATTCCGTCTGCTGAAATGCACTGGCTCGACCAGCACGAAGGTGCAGGCTCAGGATACGACCGAGCTTTGATACAGGTCGATGGATTTGGCGACTGCGTGACCTATAGGGCCGAAGTAGCTCATATCGACGACAGCCTATTGCCCTTTACCTGGTACAAAGCCCTGGTGATCGCAGGCTGCAAGGCAATGGCGTTTCCAGATAGCTATGTGGCAGCTATTCGCGCGGTGCCAGCGCTGCGGGACTTGGATAGCGATCGCCACACAGCCCATATGCAGCTAGCTAACTCACTTGTCTCTCTGCACATCAAAACTATCTAAGCGACTAACAGACTATTCATTTGCTCTTTCAAATCGGCAGACACCATAAGCGGCCTATAAACCTCGCCTTCGTAAGGTTGCCAAAAATATCCTGGGCTGAAAGGTCTCAGCGTTGAAGGTGACCTCATCGACTGCCAGACCGCATCAGATAGAACTAATCCCGGAAAACTCAATGCAGCAGGAGCCTCTTCTATTAGTTCACTGTACGTTCTGAATTCATCGACTTCTAAGCCAACTATTGCATAGCGAAAGTCAGGGGCAGATCGTAGACGCTGATAGAGCGCAATGCCTAGCTTCGTCATTAGGTATGCTGAGTCTGGTGCTTCAATACCGGTGTCGCTAACTCCGTCAGGGCAGACTCTGCACCACCAGTTTTCATCAGCATCCTGGAAAATAGTCATAGAGCATCCGCATGGAACATCGCTCGATAAAACCCATGAACTATCCTCAAAATGTCGAGAAAACTGCTGTGCACCCCTCTTCTCCGGGCCACATTCTGCCGATAAGCTAAACGCCCATGTCATTGCTGTTCACCTTTTTCCAATTTTCTTGGGTTTTCTCCAGTGCTGCTTCGTACCGCTTTAGAAGCATTGTAGCTTTTGGTCGGATACTGACGTGAGTAGCAGCGTCTTGAACTGCCTCTAAGTCCCCAGTAATGTTGCTGCCCTCAATTTGCCAAAGCGGATCTTTTCCTATGCCTCCAAAGGCTTCAGGCTTACGAAAATGCGGCAAACCTTCGATAGATAAAGAGGTAGACAGTCCCTTTGTATTTCTGAGGGCTATTTCTACATCAGCCCCTGAGTCATTACGTTCTGATTCCGTCCTCAGATAGCCTCGCTCGTCTAACCAGCCCGATGGAACGTGAGTAACGTCGATATCTACGCTAGGTCTGATTCCTAGAAGACGTGCGCTGCGGCCCACCTTTGGCTTACCGTTCTTTGCTACCATTCCTCGATAGTAAAGTAGAGCCATCAGGATGTTGCAGGCGTTGCAAGGCGCTGGTAGGCAGTAGCCAAAGCATCCTTACCTCCCACATTTCCAGGAAAAAGCACCACCGGTAGATCTGCGAATTGGGGATGGTCTGAAGCAGTTGTCACCACGGATACTCCAGGGATCACCTGGCCTAATAGTCTGGCTGAGGTGAGCGCGAGCCCTTTGCTCAGGGTGTCGTTGGAGGTGATGCCGCCTTTGCTGATGAGAAACCCGATGTCTTGGGGGAGCCCTTTGACAATATCCATTAGCAGCGTAGAAACCGCTTCTCCGAAGGCGAGGCGAGTTTGAGTATCGGAGAAGGTGAGTTCTTCGCGACTTGTGTATACAGCCGGGGTTTTACCGTCTGCGTGAATTTGTTCTATCTGGCTGAGTGCCTTTTGTAACAGTTCGTCGTGGGCGGTATCAGGATTGTCTTTGATCTGGGCAACGTCGATCTCTACACCCGTAATGCTAGGGACTTCCAGCAGTTTTTTGAGCTGCTGAGTAGTCTTTTTTACATGAGAGCCAATAATGACCGCGCCCAAACTGGAGCGAGCAGCGCGATCCATTGATTCGGGCGAGTAGGGCTGAGGGGGGAGATTAGCGAGAGAGGTCAGCAGGCTAGCGGCGCTGCGGAATAAGAACTTTTTGCCCTGAGCGGCGGCGGCGGTAAGATCGGCTGAAAACTGGTCTAAGTCGCTTTGTTGCTCGCCATCGACCGCTACACACTGGTTGTTTTTAAGCGACATCAGCCGATCTAAAGTGCCCTGTCGAATCTCTTGTAAGAGAAATCGCTCTACCTGACTGGCGGGAATTTTTCCCTTTGTTTTTTCTTCGACATACTCCGGCAGATAGCTGGTGCTGTAGCCAAATACAGAATCTTTGGCAAATTCGGTGTTGTGGGTAGCGGTGCGTTTGCCGTCTGCCTCAATGTAGTGGGTGCTGTCTACAGTGACGCGACCGCCTTCAAAAAATTCGGGGGTGAGGAAATGAGCGTCGAAAGGGCCAAGATGATCGGCGATCGCATCCGTCTCCACCGGATAATGGCCGCGCAAAGTAGAATCCGACCGACTGACCAGCAGAAAGTTCTCGGTGTTGGTATTTTTGAGCGCAGTTTTCAGGTTCTCGCAGACTTCGGTGGTGACCGCTTTGGCGGCTTCGGGGGTGAGCGATCGCGTATTCGTCAGCACGAAGAAAATCGGCGAGGCATCTTGCAGACCCAGCATCAGCGTGTCGACATCCCACTTCAGCAGCAGCAAGCAGCTATGCACCGTTTGCGAGCCGGTGGGATCATCATCCAGCACGATGATTTTGGGCTGGTTGGCGGGTGGGTGGCTCATAAGGTTTTCTGAGGGGCTCAGGCTTACTCGGTAGGGAATAGGGTAAAGGTGATGAGATAGCTCACCAGGCTGCAAATGACGATAGAAGCCGCATTGGAGAGAGCAGCAACGTTTTTGCGGAATTTGGGATTGAATTCTAGCGCGTCGCCGACAATTTCCAGGGTGGGGCGGAAGTTTTTGGCGTCGGGCATTTCGGCGTCGGCGTGAAGCTTTTGCGTATGCCGTGCCAGGTCGCTCAGCAGGCGGCGCGTCCAAAAGGTGAGGGCAATCACGGCAATGAAGGTGACCGTGGCGATCATCAGCGGATCGATCAGGGCGTTGATAATGGCGATCGCCCGCTCAGACAGCTCGTAGCGAGAGAGCCGCAGCACTGCCCACACCAGGCCAGAGATACCCGTCTTATAAAGGAGCGACAGATAAGCGCGGCGATCTTCTTCTGTGAATCGGCGGTCGGTTAGCTGCTCGGCGGTTTCTGACTGGGTGGCAGCTTTGGACGAACCGGGCTTTTTGCTTTTGCGAGGGGACGCTTTGGCGGTGGATTTACTTTTGGGCGATCGCGCCTTACGAGTGCTGGTAGGTCGAGTGCCGGTAGCTGCCGGACTGCTCGCTGTTGCAGACGCTCCCGGAATAGACTGAGCCGCCGCCGGGTCTGTAGGACGCTTCGTCGTCGGGATCTGAGGAAACGCATCGGCCAAGGGCTGAACGCTATCGGCGGTGACCTCTATCGTGGGCGGCTCGGGGCTGTCCGGCTTGCTGGCGTCGTCTGGCTTGAGCTTTCCAAACGGACTTTGGCCATAGGTTTTAGAATCGTATGCCATCGGTCTTTCGCCATTGAGTGAGCGATTGGAGTGGGCTACTGCGCCGCTGCTTCCGCTTTGAGCCGGGTGAGCGCTTCTTCATAAAATTCTAAAGGAAGGCCACCCGGTAGCAGCAAATCGTTCATCAAAAAGGTGGGCGTGCCTCGCAGTTCTAGCTTTTGGGCCAGTTCGAGGTCGGCGTCAATCGCGGCCTGGGCTTCGGGGCTATTGCGATCGCGATTGAACTTCTCCATATCCAGCCCAATTTTCTCCGCAAGCTCCACATAGTAGTCTTCACCAAGCTGATCTTGATAGGCAAACAGGCCATCGTGATACAGCCAAAACTGATCTTGCTGACCAGCGGCCCAGGCAGCTTTGGCCGATGGCATGGCTTCTGGATGAATGTCCACCAGCGGGAAGTGCTTGTACACATAGAGCACATCGTCTTCATGTGCCTGGGTAAAGGTCTTCATGTCGGCGGCGGCGATCGCACAATACGGACACTGAAAGTCCGAAAACTTTAGCATGACCACTTCCGCGTCTAGCGGCCCCTTGGTCGCATCCGATCCAATCAGCTCTTCGCGACTCATCGAACCGATGACGCTTTTGACAAGCTGGCTTTGGGCCTCCCATTCCGCTCGTTTAGCGGCTTCCGCTGCCGGGTCGAGGGCTGGCTGCTCGGCTGGCGGTGTCTCAACCGGCTCGACCTGTGTGGGATTGGGACTGTCGCTACAGCTGAGTAGTGTCAGAGCGATCGCTCCTAGCAACACAGTTCGCAGATGCCTCGTTTTTTGATCAAAAGTCATAAGAATCTCAATAGGTTTAAGCCGAACGGGCGATAGTAGTGGGTCTGAGTTAATCGACCCAGCCGAGATCGTCGTCGTTCATCATGCTGTTGTTTTGACCGCCTGCGGGTGTGCCCCGCTGAATGGCGTATTCGGGAATAGATTTGTAGCCGGAGTAGGGCGATCGCTGCTTGAGCTGAAGCGACTGCCGCTTTGCTGCTTCTGATTCTTTCTCGGCGGCTGGCTCGGGCGCTGGCTCGGGCGCTGACTCTTTAGCCTCAGTAAGTTTCATGATGGTTTGCTTTGCCTCTGCCAGTTTGGCGGTGAGGTCTTCAAGCTGAGCGTCTTTCTTTTGGCTGGCGGTTTCGGCATCCTGAAGAGCGTCTTTCAGCTCAAAAATACGGCTCTGGTGAGTGTCTACATCGGCTCGCAGGGCAGCGACCTGCTCAGCATTTTTTTGCAAAGCGGTTTCCAGGGCCGCATTTTTTTGCGTGAGCGCCTCGTCAGGCTTCGCAGCGGCTTTGGTGGCCGTAGCTTTGGTGGCCGTAGCTTTAGTAGCTGTTGCTTTAGTGGCTGTAGATGTTGCTTTCGCAGCTGTTGCTTTAGTGGCTGTAGATGTTGCTTTCGCAGCGCTGGTTTTCGCCGCAGTGGGTTTACGGGCCTTCGTTTTAGAGGTTTGCTCCGGGCTGGCTGGCTCGTCCCCACCCGCGCCCTCATCTGATTTTTCTATCTCTTCTTTGAGCAGGTCAGCGATTCGCTTTTTAGTCATAGGTTTTTCCAGTCGGTTTGAATTTCTTGGGCAACTCGGGTGTAGTCAGCTCTGGCTTCGGCGGCGTTTTTGCCCTTCCACTGGGTGATGGCTACGCCTTCTAAAGCCGCTCGCTCATGAGCTTTGTAGGTTTTGACAAAGGCGGAGCAGGCGGGGATTTCTAGCGCCTTCAGCATATCCTGGGCTTCTCTGGCTTCTCCTAAGCTGCGCGAATCTACTTTAGTAAGAAGCACCCGATGCAGAATGCCCGAGGGTACGATGGCTTTTTTGACCGTTTGGACGAGGGCGGCGATGTCCATCGGGGCGGGGGGCGTTGGCAGTAGGAGATAGTCGGCGATGGGAATCACGGCTGCCAGAGATTGCGAGCTTAAAGCAGGCGGGGTATCGACTACGATCAGGTCATAGCCCGTTATATTCTTTAGTTTACCAAGCAATGTCGGATCGGATTCCTGGCTGACATCGAAACCGATAGAACGATCCGACCTATCTGCCCACCAGCTTGCCGACCCCTGGGTATCGGCATCTACCAGCAAAACGGATTGCGTTTCAGCAAATACCGCCGCTAAGTTGACGGCTGTAGTGGTCTTACCGACGCCGCCTTTGCCGTTGAAGACGACCAGAATTTTGGGGGCCATGTGAGATTGCGATCGCCTGGAAAAAAGCAGCCAATGCGATTAAGAATAAGGGCTATTGCCCCTAATAGGTTGGGTTTGTGTACTTCCTGTTACGCCGTCAGGTCTCTCAAAGTCATGTTTCTCAAAGTCTCTGCTAAAAATCCAAATTGTCTGGCGTGCGCGGAAAGGGAATGACATCGCGAATGTTGGTCATGCCGGTGATGAACTGTACCAGGCGCTCAAAGCCTAAGCCAAAGCCCGCGTGAGGCACAGTGCCATAGCGCCGCAGGTCTAAGTACCACCAGTAGTCTTCCTTGGGCAGGCCAGCTTCTTCAATGCGCCGCTCCAGTACGTCGAGGCGTTCTTCCCGCTGCGCGCCGCCGATAATTTCACCGATGCCGGGGGCGAGGACGTCCATCGCGGCTACCGTCTGGCCGCCGTCATTCAAACGCATGTAAAAGGCTTTGATTTCGGTAGGGTAGTCGGTGACGATGACGGGCTTTTTGAAATGATCTTCGGCCAGGTAGCGCTCGTGCTCAGACTGCATGTCGATGCCCCAAGAGACCGGGTATTCAAACGTTTTACCCTTGTCGATGGCCGTTTTTAATAGCGAAATGGCTTCGGTGTAGGTAATTCGGGCAAACTCGCTGTTGATAATGTTCTCAGCGGTTTCGAGCACGGTTTGATTGATCCGCTGGTTGAAGAACGCCATATCGTCGGCGCAGTTTTCCATCACATAGACGAAAATATGCTTGAGAAAAGCCTCGGCCAGGTCCATATTGCCTGCCAGGTTGCAAAAGGCCATTTCTGGCTCGACCATCCAAAACTCGGCCAGATGGCGAGAGGTATTTGAATTTTCAGCGCGAAAAGTGGGGCCGAAGGTGTACACATTGCGAAAGGCCATGGCCATGATCTCGGCTTCGAGCTGGCCGCTGACGGTGAGATAGGCCGGTTTGCCAAAAAAGTCCTGACTGTAATCGGCCTTGCCGTCCGAGTCGGTCGGAATATTGTCGAGATTGAAGCGGGTGACCGTAAACATTTCCCCGGCCCCTTCACAGTCGCTCGCTGTGAGAATAGGCGTGTGCATCCACAAAAAGCCCTGCTCCTGGAAGAACTCATGAATGGCGGTAGCGCAGGCGTTGCGCACCCGGAAGACTGCGCCCAGGGTATTCGTGCGGCTGCGCAAATGGCCGATGCCGCGCAAAAATTCAAAGGAGTGCCGTTTTTTCTGGAGAGGATAGGTCTCGCCGTCCGATTCGCCAAATACTTCAATATGGCTGGCCTGAAGCTCTACCCGCTGGCCTTTGCCGGGAGACTCGGCCAGAGTACCGCGCACTTCTATCGACGCGCCAGTGCCGACTCGCTCCATGCTGGCGGCGTAGCCAGGAATATCTTCAGGCGCAATCACCTGGATGCCATTCATCGAGGAGCCGTCATTCACTTCGATGAAGGTAAACTTTTTGGCGGCGCGCTTTGTCCTCACCCAGCCTTGAATGGTGAGCGTTTCACCGGGCTGACCGATTTCGAGAATGTGCTTAATGCGCTGAGAAGTGCTCATATCAGGTGTGAAAGGTGACTGCGGCAGGGAAGGGCGGATCGCTCTACTTATATCTTGCCGCTGTTTGGAGAGATTGTTTTGAGTTTTTACCTAGCTAAACGCTGCGGCTAGCTAACCCAGCCGCGCAAAATCCAGCCGAGCACTAGCCCGAGACCAACGAATCGGACAATTTGCCAGAAAGGTTCTTGCTGTTCGCGCCAGCTCAGCAGGTGGCTTTCGAGGGTGACTTTCAGCGCTTCGATACGATCTTGCATTTGAGCGAGTTCTTCGGCGGGTAGGGCGCTGATGTCCATTGTGGTGGCCCGCTCGTATTTGGCTTTGGCCCGACGGATGGCAAAGAAGCGATCACGCAGCCGCAAAAAATCGTCCGCCGTTTCTCTGAGCACTTTCTCAAAATCTGCCAGGTCTTCGTCGCTGGGCAAGTGTGGATCGCGTTTGGCCGATCTCCGGAATAATTGCATAAGCAGTAGAGTGTAAATGGCCATTACTGTATCGGGAGATCACCGCCTTGGCAAATCCTTCGTCTGCGCCAGCTCGCCAACCGCAACCCGCCCTCGATCCCAACGT
>JBBQAC010000274.1:0-5517 GCA_038315915.1 Phormidesmidales cyanobacterium | reverse complement strand
GTTACCCACTTGTCAGCTAAAGCCAACCAGTCTTGCCAGAGCCCCATAGATTGTAGCTTTTTAGACAGAAATTCACCACTTGCGGTTCCGGAAAACAGATTTTTATGATGTATCTGCATTGCTACAGTGTTAACACGGACTCGCAAAAGTCGACTACGGTTGGCTGATTTTTTGCGTAGCTGTGTTCGGATATGCGGCCAAATGCGTGTTTTTAGAATTGCTGAGCGGCTTATTCTGATTGAGTTTTGGCTCAATATTAGAGCGATTGTAACAACAGTTGAAGAGCCGGAGCCGCGTCGTTGGTTATGGGCAAAACCAAAATTTGATCTGTCTATGGTCTGCTACCAAAGATTGGCGCATTTATATCAGATCATCTGATGATTTCTATTAGTTTTTTTGAGGTGGGAATAAGGCGCAAACCACCTGTCAATTTTTGAGCTATCCAATGAGTCTCAGGGAGAAAGACGGGCTTTTTTAAGGCGGTTGGTTTCGTACCACTCAGCGATCGCGGGTACCCATTCTTGAAAATGCGGCCAAATCGCCTCACAGAGCTTTTGTGCTTCTAACTGGGCGTCTGCTTTCCAACGCAGGTCGAGCAAGTGCATGAGCGACCTGGCATTCGCCGACAGCACCCAATGCTGCCGCACATCAAAGGGAATCAGCCCCCTGGCATGTTCTTCTGAAAAGCCCTGGTCGATACGTTCTTTGTAGCGATCGCACCCCTTCACACACCAGTCGAGATCCTGCTGCCTAAGCACCTCTGTGTATTCGTACTTTTTGCCCTGCCTGTCTGTATAGGCTCCGACTGGCCTCAAGTAGAACACGTCTTCGACATCGGTTTTACCCAATGCCACATCAAGAATTCTCGATCCGGTATACCTGAAAGAGTTGTGGACAACTAAACCGTTCGCGACAAAGTTGTGCCAGGGGTCTTCGACCTCTAAATCGTAAGTCGTCTGAAAGCCCAAGAACTCAACATGAGCGACCCTCACCGCATGGGCCGCAAGTCTACACGGTGTGATCGCGCTAGCAGGCAATCCTTTCTGAGCCTGAGCAGCTAGCCATGCCTTGTGAGAATACAAAGTATCAGGTCTAGTTAGCCCGTTGCACATTACCTTACAAAGGCGCGTCATCGCCAGCGCTTCATGAGTGCTGTCGGTAACGAGTCCGATAGCTTCTCCCATTCGCTGCCAGCCATCTTCTGTGAAAAGGCGATGATTCGCCGTGCAGTCAAGGGCTTGGCCATTTTCGAGCGTCAGCCGGTATACGGGCTGCTCGCCGCTGCACATAACCGATTTCAAATGACTCGTCTCGAAGAACCCCGTATCTTCGTTTAGGACACGTAGGTGCATTTTTTGGAGACGGCGCTTGCAATCTCGGCGGTACTGACCAGGAGGCTCACCGTTTCGGCCTCTTACTTTACGATCTCTGACAGCTTTCTCTCCGTTCTCCCAGAGATCGTAAAGCTCAGAAATTTTATATTTCTTGAGGCTTCCCGAGGTGTGAACGAAAGTAATTTCGGTTTCCCCAGCCAAACATTGCACATCGAAACTTAATCCGACGCGATGTGTGCGGATTTGCTGCATGGTGGAGTGGGGAAAAAAGCCGCAGTTCAGCACGATTTGCGGATGCTCCAGGGGGCCGTAGTGGCCGCGTCCGCCTTTGAGCAGGTTGCGGATGACGAGTTTTCCGGCTTCTGCTTCGGAGGGCCAGTCGCTGCGCTGATCCCAGACGAAGGCTTCCGCGTAGTCCTGGTGCATGGCCGCGTAAATGGTCTGCTGAGGGTTGGGATGTTTGGTAATAACCTCGACTCTGAAGCGATCCATAAAGCAGCTAAAAAATTTGACTATCGTTAGTTTTACATCTTCCGCTATCTTCAGCCGGGATGTTTAGCAGGCACAGAATTCTTTAAATGCACAGCGCTTAACCGTTCATTTGTATCAATCCGGCCAGCCTGTACGGTTTTGCCGACTTCAAAGCTGAAGGCTGCACGCTAAAATTAGCAGTACGAACAGACGAAACACTCTCACTTTGCTGAGGGCGATCGTACTATCAATAGAGAAGGAATTTATGGCATTTTTTGGACTTGGAACCGGCAAAAAGGACACTATCCCCAGCCCCGAAGACACGCTGCCAGGTCGGGCGAAGGAAATGTCTGTGCCCGATAAGCACTACGTCAATGGCAACGCGCTCAAGCCGCCTTTCCCGGAAGGCACTGAAATAGCGATGTTTGGCCTCGGCTGCTTTTGGGGCGCAGAACGTAAATTTTGGCAGGTCGATGGTGTATACAGCACTTCTGTTGGCTATGCGGCAGGCTCTACGCCCAACCCCACATACCGCGAAGTGTGCTCTGGCATGACCGGCCACAACGAAGTCGTGCGCGTGGTTTACGACCCCAAGGTCATCAGCTATGAAGCGTTGCTCAAGGTGTTCTGGGAGAGCCACAATCCGACTCAGGGAATGCGCCAGGGCAACGACACAGGTACTCAGTATCGCTCCGGTGTTTATACTTACTCCGACGCACAGCTAGCCGCTGCCAAGGAATCTAAGGAAATGTATCAGGGCGTTCTAAAAGAAGCAGGCTACGGCGATATTACGACCGAAATTATGCCTGCTCCTGAGTTTTACTACGCTGAGGACTACCACCAGCAGTACCTGGAAAAAAATCCCGGCGGCTACTGCGGTTTAGGCGGTACGAACGTCGCCTGCCCGATTGGAGTCGCGGCAGCTTCGTAATTGCCTCGATTCCATAATTCAACCGGCTTTATTGCCCATGCCTGTGCTGATGCCACTGCCAGGCGTGGGCAATAATGTTTTCCAGGTCAGGATACTGAGGCTGCCAGCCCAAAACCTGCTGGGCGCGTTCACTGGTGCCCACTAAGCTTGGCGGGTCTCCGGGGCGGCGATCGCACGGCACCGCCACAATTTCCTTGCCGGTCACCTGACGCGCCGTCTCAATTACTTCCTTCACCGTAAAACCGCTGCCATTGCCCAAATTAAAGAACGAAGTCTCGCCACCTTTGAGCAAATACTCCACCCCTTTCACATGGGCATCGGCCAGGTCAGAAACGTGAATGTAGTCGCGAATGCAGGTGCCGTCGCGAGTATCGTAATCGCTGCCGAAGATAGAGACCGATTCACGTTTGCCCAGGGCGGTGAATAGCACCAGCGGAATCAGGTGCGTTTCGGGGTTGTGATCTTCACCCAAGCGACCCTGCGGATCAGCCCCGGCAGCATTGAAGTAGCGGAAGCAAACCGATTGCAGGCCGTAGGCTGACTGAAAGTCGAGTAGCATTTTTTCCACCATCAGCTTACTGGTAGCGTATGGGCTGATGGGGTTTTGCGGATGGTTCTCAGGAATCGGCACGGTCTTGGGCGGGCCGTAGATGGCGCAGGTCGAAGAAAAGACCAGCCGCTTTACGTTTGCGGCGATCATGGCCTCCAGCAAGTTCAGAGTACCGTACACGTTATTGCGGTAGTATTTGGCCGGTTCGCTGACCGACTCACCCACGGCGATATAGGCGGCAAAGTGCATCACAGCGGCCACGTTGTAGCGCTCAAACAGTTCGTCAAGCAGGGCGCGATCAGTGGTGTCGCCGACAATCACTTCAGCCTTCAGGTGCTGTTCGGCTAGCTCTTTGTGACCGTATTCCAAATTATCTAAAATGACCGTCTGATAGCCTGCGGCTTCGAGTGCGAGAACGGCGTGCGAGCCGATGTAGCCCGCGCCGCCAGTGACCAGAATTGTGGACTTGCCAGAAGGCTCTGGGGTGGACTCAGACAGGGTTGGAGCGATCGCCATACTTAAATATATAGACAACTAAGCGCTGAGCGGGATATCAGTTGCGCAGTTCCGCCATGCCACAGGGCAATATAGCTAACTTTGCCAGCGATCGCTCCCGTCCGCCAATAACTAAATCGCAGCTTTATAAAACTCACTTTGCATCTGCCAACATTTACCGATGACCTGTATTCATTAACTACTGAGCACCAAGTTGTCTCTATGAACAACGGTTTCTGCCCCTTCATAGCCCAGCAGCCGAGCAATATCGGTAGAGCGGTGACCGCAAATTTTGCGCAGTTCATCGTCGCTGTAGTTCACTAGCCCTCGGGCAATTTCCTGACCGTTCGGATCGCACAGGAGCACGGCGTCTTGAGCAATAAATTCGCCTTCGACTTCGGCAATTCCGGCAGGCAGCAAAGATTTGCCCGCACTGAGAATGGCTGCTGTCGCACCTGAATCTAAATAAAGCCGCCCGGCGGGAATGAGGCTTCCAGCGATCCAGCGTTTGCGGGCATTGGCCTGCTTCGGCTGCGCTTCAAACAGAGTGCCGATGGCCTCGCCTTGAACAATTTTGAGAATATTTTCGGGCGTTTGCCCCTGTGTGATCACAGTATGAATGCCCGCCGCCGTCGCAATCTTAGCCGCTTCTATTTTGGTGGTCATGCCGCCCGTGCCCCAGCTCGATCCGGCTGCGCCAATGTCAGCCGCTAGCTGATCGATTTGCTGCACCCGGCTGATCGGCTGAGCGTCAGGATCTTGCCGGGGGTCGGCAGAGTAGAGCTGGTCAACATCGGTGAGTAAAAAAAGATAGTCAGCCGCGACCAAGTTGGCAACCAGGGCTGAAAGGGTATCGTTATCGCCGAATTTAAGCTCGTCGGTGGCGACGGTGTCGTTTTCGTTGACGATGGGAATCACGCCGAGCTGCATGAGCTGGCGAAAGGTGCGGTAGCTGTTGACGTAGCGCGATCGCTGAGCCAAATCACTTCGAGTCAGCAGTACCTGAGCAATCGGCTGAGCCAGCGATGTAAAAAAATCGTCGTACACCCGAATCAGTCGGCCCTGACCGACCGCTGCAACCGCTTGCTTGAGCGCAATGGTTTTGGGGCGCTGAGTAATTCCCAAACGAGCGCAGCCCACTCCCACCGCCCCTGAAGACACCAAAATTACGCGGTGACCCAGGCGCTGCAATTGACAGAGCGTTTCTACTAGCCGACCAATCGTCGCCAGCGCCAGATAGCCAGTATCTGGGCGAGTCAGGCTAGAGGTGCCAATCTTTACCACCAGCGTTTTGGGGACGAATCGCTGCTCGACGGTTCTCATTGTTCGGTAGGCTTTCTTTATTTTTTGCTGAAACCGCTCAGGGGAGCGTGCTCAGGGTCACCCCTAGCTGCCGGGAGATCCAAAATTCGGCGTTGCGTAAAAGATTTTTGGGATCTTTGGAGTCGGGCTCTAGCATGGGCTGTACCAAAATTGTGAAGAGGCCCAGGCGGTTGCCAGCAAGGACATCGGTAAAGAGGCGATCGCCCACCATTGCAATTTGCTCCAGCGGTAGACCCATCTTGGCAGCAGCAAGGCGCAGCTTCCGGCGCGAAGGCTTGCCCGCACTGGCGACAAAAGGGACGTTCATGCCTTCAGCGATCGCGCGAATTCTCTCGTACCCCACGTTATTGCTAACCAGTGAAAGCGGCACCGAGGTCTGAATTTCTTGCGCCCAAGCCTGCACGTCCGGATCG
>JBBQAC010000091.1:0-14866 GCA_038315915.1 Phormidesmidales cyanobacterium | reverse complement strand
TGCTTGGCGATCGCATCTCTAATCTCCTGGCGTACCGCATCTAGTGCGTCAGAGCCAGTCACAGAAGCCCCTTGCATATAGTCAAAGCCCTGTGCCAAACCGCTAGTCTGCCAGAAAAGCTCACTGTCAAATTCAAAAATTTGGATAATCTGATCGTTTTCGATCACTCCGATTTGGTTGGCTTGCAGTGCCTGCCTTTCGGAGCCATCTCGGTTAAACAGCACCATCGGGCCGTTGGGATTATCTGTGAGCGCACCGACAATGGTGGTATCTGTTTCAGGAATATAGCGAACAAAGAGCGCAGATCCTTGAATTCCAGTGACAGCATTGGGCGTTTGAATCGTGCTCCGGCCCCTTTCCGGCGGAATCAGCAGCAGTACCGTACCGTTGGTCAACTGAAAGTTACGGGTGTTAGGTGTGAACCGAAAGGTGGCCCGCTCCCCGATGCGAGCGAGCGACCCGTCGTTAAAACGCAGCTCAGCTCTAGCAGATCTGGCAGTTCTAAGGGCATCGCCAATACTTAAAAAATCAGAGATTCTAGCATTTCTGGCGCGTTCGTTCTGCGGAACAAGCTGAACTTGGTTACGCAGAAAATCTATCCTAGCCCATGACAGCGTCTGTTCTTCGGCGCTAACAGCCCGAGGCAGCAGCAGGACTCCGGCTAAGCTAATGGCAGCCGAGATCTTCCAGAAAGCATATTTTCGTTTAGAGGAATACCCAGTCATAGACTTTATACGTAAAAAACTAGTCAGACGTGGCGACTTATCAGTAGGATGGCTTTGTCTAGGATGCCTGCACTTTTTCAGTATCGATTGGGAGCGCGTGACCTATCGTCGGAGCACTGAGGCCGGAAGTAGTCAGCTCCACACCACATTCTAGCCTTTCACGATAGCAATAAAAACTCAAACCTATATATCAAAAAAGATAAAAATATGCCTGAGCGGTTGATTTTCGAGCGTTCCCAATCGCGAAAAATCTAGATAGCTACTGCTGCATAAGCTCATTTGGCCTATAGATAGAAGCCTCTGAGGCTGAATCGCATTAGATTCTGTATGACTTTTGCCTGATTAGTCCTCAGATAAGTTGATTGTAGATAGCATTAGCCCCTGCGATTTTTCATGCTTTCGCCCCCACCGAATGAGAAACCGCTAAAGCGTCTGCTAATACAGACGGTTTCTTCAATGCAGCATCCCGCTCTCCCAGCATGCCAAAGCATACTCCAATTGAGTATCGGTCTTGGCGGAGTACTCAGCATGTTGGGCGCGCCCGTCCTGGCAGAGCCGCCCCCTCAAAAGCTAGCACCTACCGTGTTGGAGCCCAGCTACGAACCCACTTCTGCCGCTGACAGTCAGCCCTTTACCGCAGGTCTAGCAGGCCAGACTGTGACGGTAACCAGTGACCCTCGCCTCCAGTTTTCCCGATCTTCCTGCTATACAGCGAATGCTTGCGCGAACGATGTTGTCGCGGCGGAGCTACCATCGCCTGCGCTGCCGGGCCTCGAAGATACCGGGACAAGTCAAGAAATACCTGATATTGTGCATGGTCAGCGAGATAATCACCCTACAGCGATCGCTCAGCTAGAGACTGAAACCACGCCCCGGTTCGAAGGTGCTGACCAACTGCCTGCAATTTCGGAGACTTTGACCAGCAGCGATCAGAGAAACCTGTCCCCCACGGCTAGCCCTAGTCAGACAGCAGCAGCGAAACCGGTGGATGAAGTTGCTCAAGTGGATGAAGTGGCTCAAGGCAAACTGCTGGACGCAGACTTAGGGATCTTACGGGTGCGACCGCTGCGATCGCGAGGAGACGAAGAACTGGGCATTTTGCGGCTGCTTCAGACAGCTCAGGCACCGCCCCCTAAACCAGCGCCGCCGATTGCCTTTCTGATTGGGCGGACAGGCTACTTCAGCTCTGATAACGCCTTTCGCACTGACCCTGGCCTGAGCGAGCAGATATTTCAGACGGGACTATCGCTGTATTTGGCTCCCCGGATCTCAGAGCGGACTAGCCTGTATGCGATCACCGAAACAAACCTGGCCCGCTATAGAAACCTCGAAGGTATCAGCTACAACACGCTGGAAACCCAGATCGGAATCCGGCAGCGACTGCTCCCTAGAACCTATGCCCAAATTGGCTGGCGAAACCAGCAGCTATACTCCCCTGGATACAAAGAAAAGCTCTTTAGTGTAAACGCGGTAGATACCCTGATTAGCCATCGCACTATTTTAAATAGCCAAATGTGGCTAGATAGCTTTTACCAGGCCCGCTTAGGATTTGCTTCGCCCAGCTCGGCCAGCCGTTTTCGCCAGACCCTGACCCTATCGCTCAACTACGGAGTCACCCGTAATCTGCGCAGCAGCCTCATCTATCAGGTCGATTTTGATAAATATACTCAGATAAGTCGCTTCGACAACTACCAACAAGTCCTCGGCATTATCAGCTATACCGTCAACGATAAGAGCCGAGTTAGCCTTTTTGGCGGTACCCGATTCGGGCACTCGTCCGACCCCGAAGTTAGCTTAAGCGACACTTTCTACGGAGCAGGTCTTAACGTTAGCCTGCCCCTATTTTAAACGGTTTGATTCAAGCGACGGTTTAAAGCCGGCCTACCTTAGCAGTTGCTGACTGTTTTACCGCCGCTGCCAGCGTCTCCAGCATTGCGGCAGTAGTATCAATGTCAACACAGGCATCAGTGATACTCTGCCCGTACAGCAGATCATTCAAATCCTCAGGGATAGGCTGCTTGCCAGCGACCAAATGGCTCTCGATCATCGCTCCCATCAGGTGTTGTGAGCCCGACAGAACCTGCTTTGCAATAGTGTCTAGAACAGCAACCTGACGATTGTGATCCTTTTCGGCATTCGCATGACTACAGTCAACCATAATGCGAGGGTTGAGCTTTTGGGAAGCCAGCGATGCTGCTGCCGCTTCCACGTAGCTTGCTTCGTAATTAGGGCCTTGTTTTCCGCCCCGCAGCACCAGATGGCCGTCAGCATTCCCGGTGGTTGAGACAATGCTGGCATGACCGCTTTGATTGATACCCAAGAAATGGTGGGGCTGACTGGCCGCAAGCATGGCATTAGAAGCCGCCTGTAAGCTGCCGTCGGTATTATTTTTGAAACCAATCGGCATCGATAGCCCTGAGGCCATCTCCCGGTGGGTTTGGCTTTCGGTCGTGCGAGCGCCAATTGCCGTCCAGGAAATAATATCGGAAATGTACTGAGGAGTAATGGGATCGAGTAGTTCGGTACCAGCGGGAAGCCCTAGCTCAGCCA
Organism: Phormidesmidales cyanobacterium; assembly: GCA_038315915.1. Classification (GTDB taxonomy): domain Bacteria; phylum Cyanobacteriota; class Cyanobacteriia; order Phormidesmidales; family Phormidesmidaceae; genus Phormidesmis. The sequence goes on along the minus strand of JBBQAC010000091.1, from coordinate 11,591 downwards.
GGTCGAGCAGCAGCTTCCGGGCCAGACGCAACCCTTCATTAATGTCGTAGCTACCGTCCAAATGCGGATCGTTGATCAAGCCTTTCCAGCCAATACTGGTACGGGGCTTTTCAAAATACACCCGCATCACCACCTCTAGCTGACCTGCAAACTTTTCTCTGAGCTTGACCAGCTTTTGGGCGTATACATAGGCCGCGTCTACGTCATGCACTGAGCAGGGGCCGACAATCACCAGCAAACGGCGATCTTCGTTGTGCATGATGTTACGAATGCGATCGCGGGTTTGCGTCACCAAAGCAGCGGCTGTTTCGGTGAGCGGAAGCTGTTCGAGGAGCTGAATAGGAGGAAGCAATGGACGGTTTTCGACCACGTGAAGGTCTTGAGTTTTATACATAGCTAGGGCGTCTACCGACAGGTGTCTACCAATAAAAGCAAAGACTTCATCATTGTGACAGGTCACTGGCCAAATGTGGAACGTCGGCTATCTGGAATCCCTCAGTTCTGTATATGAAAGTCTATGCGTGAAATTACAGTCCCAACGCCGATAGTCTGGCTAAGAAGTTGTCCAGGCTGAGCCCCTGCTCTAAGAACTGAGGGGACTGTGGCTGGTAGGGGCCTTGCAGCCGGTCAATTTGGTGGATAGCGGCATCGGCAGGAAGCGTAGGCACTTCTGGATCAAATGCGGTAGGGCGCATCAGCGAACTAGAAAATCCTTTGAAGATAATGACCTGGTCGGCCTCACCTTCAATCTCGGCATGTACCAGCAGCACTTCTTGCGGGCGGCTAAGCGTATACCTTTCGAGTCGGGTCAGTAGCGCTGTCGGATCACTCATGAGCGGTTTGCTTTTGCCTGTATGGAGTCAGCCGCGCTATTGACTGAGCGCTGAACGCCCCTGGCGGCCCAGCTTGACCAAGACAAAATAGCCCAGGTAGGCGGCATAAATTACCAGCCCGACAATGCCCCAAAAGCCCAAAAATCCTCGGCTAAGACCGGCATGAATATAGTCTTTAAAGAGCAGTGAGGGCTCTATCCAAGCCTGACAGATCGGGCCGCTCAGTAGTTCCTGAGAGAAAGCGCAACCCACATACCGTAATTGGACGACAGCGCCTACCGCGCAGTAGAGGCTGATTGCCCAGCGCCAAGCAGTGAACCCTAAGTGCAGCGATCGCTTTGGCTGCTCCCGAATTTCTTCATTGAGATCGGCCCAAAACCAAAGGCTCAGCGGCATCAAAATTTTGGCCGCCAGCGAGGTGATAAAGCCAATGGAAAGGCCACCAATCATTAAGTAAACCGTGATCGCCAGCAGACTGGCCACTCGCCAATAAATGATCATGAGCAAGCTGATCGCTTCAGATTTTTTTACCCAGGACCAAATCAGCAGCGTCAGCGGAATAAAAACGGCAAACAGGAGTGCCAGCCGGTAGTCAGTCCAAACTAAGGAACGGACTGTAAAAAGATTTCCGAGCACGGTGCACCGTAGGATAGATAAGCAGTCACTAATGTAGCACCTACCGCAAGGATGAAACTAACGGATCAGCGCACATCACAGGCAAAACAGTAGAGATACCAAAGCGGAGAGAAAACACCATTAGTTGGGGTTCTCTCTCCGCTGATGGCCCATTGTGGGCCCGTTACTGTTTTTCTGGCTACCTTTTTGGGTCAGCTTTGAAACTGGTTCGAAAGCTCAGTTGTCGTCGATCAGTTGTCGTAAACGCGGCACTCGTCAGCCTCAGGGTTCTCGTCGCAGTACTGGTCAAAAGAAGATTTCTGGGGCTTTTTCTCACGCTGGTGAGAGGCTTCGGCCTGAAGTTCTTCAACCGCGTCCCAGGCTGAGGCGCAGGTGTCAGAGTTGCTGCCATCAGTGGCGCAAGCTTCGCGAGCCGCCTCAATTTCGGACTGGATTTTTTCTTGAATGTCGCTCATGGCAAACCGTATTGAATAAATTGTAATGAGTTATGATTCCTGCCTATTCTAGCTTGGCCAACTGCTAAACTGCCGTATCATATATGGCAATTTCACCGCAGCCTGCATTGGTAAGTAGGTTACTACACCATTGCCCTTTCCAATGCTGCCAGATGGTTGCTGTCAGATGGCCGCTGCCTGCCTGGCCAAAATGGGCGTCTGCTGGAGATAGTATGTCAGGCTGTCTCGATAAAATGCTCTACCCGTAGAATTGTCTTAAGGAATCTCTCAATGATGAAGTGGGCTAGCGCAGTTTCAACCAGTGCCTCGCTAGAAGCTGCTGTTCGAGAAGTGAGCGAGCAGGCGATGGCGCAGTTGGCAGGGAAGCAGCCCGATCTGGCCCTGGTGTATGTCTCGGTTGCATTTACCAGTGAGTACACCCGGCTGTTGCCTTTGTTGCGATCGCAGCTAGCGGTAGAGCATATCGTGGGCTGTAGCGGCACCGGGGTGATCGGCATGAGCGATGAGTTCCCAGAAGAGATAGAGGAAGGGCCAGCGCTTAGTCTGACGCTGGCTCATTTGCCCAATGTGGATATTCGCAGCTTTCATTTCAAGGCGGCTGATCTGCCAGATTTGGATAGCCCGCCAGCGGAATGGAGCGAGCTGATCGGGGTGGCCCCTGAGCGCCAGCCCAGCTTTGTGCTGATGGCAGATCCTTTTTCCTCGGGGACAAGCGAGCTGCTACAGGGGATGGATTTTGCCTATCCTGGCTGTGTCAAGGTGGGCGGACTAGCGGGGATTGAAAGCTTTAACCGCAGCAGCGGGCTGTTTTGCAATCAAAAAATGCATGGGGAAGGAATTGTCGGGGTAGCGCTCTCGGGCGAGATTGTGATAGAGGCAATTGTGGCCCAGGGCTGTCGGCCTATTGGGGAACTGTACCGGGTAAGTGAGGGCGATCGCAATATCATGCTCAAGCTCGAACAGGACAGCTTAGGATTGGACGCCGAGTCTGAAACGCCCTTGGATGTGCTGCAAGATATTTTTCAGGGGCTAAATGAAGCAGACCGCGAGCTGGCGCAAAACGCGCTGTTTATTGGGGTTGCTCAGAGTGGATTTAAGCCCAGCTTGACCCGGCGCGATTTTTTGATTCGCAATTTAGTAGGAGTCGATCCGCGCAATGGCTCGATTGCCGTGGCTGACAAAATTCGCCCAGGGATGCGGATTCAGTTTCATATGCGCGATGCCGAAACTTCCTCGGAAGATTTGGAGAATTTGCTGCGCCGCTATCGAGTGGAAAGCTTGGAAGGTCGGCTAGAAGATTCGGCGAAGGGGACGGTTCCCAAAGGAGCGCTGCTGTTTTCCTGTACGGGGCGCGGCGAAGGGCTGTACGACGAGCCGAATTTTGACTCTGATCTATTTGAAAAGTACTTGGGACCTTTGCCGATTGGCGGCTTCTTCTGTAATGGGGAGATTGGCCCGGTGGGTTCGACCACTTTTTTGCACGGGTTTACGTCAGTGTTTGCAATCTGTAGCCAGCCCGATTCGTAAGCTACAGGTCTTCTCGTCCGTGAGGGGCTTTGAGGCTTTCCCAGCCGGGGCCAGTCGGGATAATGCCGCCTGGGTTGAGCGGAAACAGGTTGCCGTAGTAGTCGCGTTTGACCGCTTCGATATCGCAGGTGGCGGCGATGCCAGGTAGCTGGTAGAGATCCCTTAGGTAGCCGCTGAGGTGAGGGTAGTCGGCAATGCGGCGGCGATCGCACTTAAAAATGCCGTGATAAGCCACATCAAAGCGAATCAGCGTGGTAAACAAGCGCACGTCGGCCAGCGTCAGGTCGCTGCCGCACAGATAGCGCTGGCTCGCCAATATCCTATCTAGCTCGTCTAGCTCAGCGAACAGTTCGTCTACGGCCTGGTCATAAGCAGCTTGAGTTTGAGCAAATCCGCAGCGATAGACGCCATTGTTGACAGCGGCGTAGATTTTGTCGTTGAGCTGGTCTATCTTTAGGCGTAAGGGTTCGGGGTAAAGGTCGGGGCCGGAGGCGATCGCCTCAAGTTCGCTATTGAGCAGCTCAATGATATCGGCGCTTTCATTATTGACAATCGTCTGGCTGTGGCTATCCCACAGAACAGGAACAGTCGCTCGCCCTGTATAGCCAGGATGGCAGCGGCTGTAAAAATCAGGCAGGTCGCGGCAGTCTAAAAAGGGGAGATCAGCTTGGTGCGGGTCGAAAAGCCATCGGCCTTCGTCGGTTGATGGATAGACAGTGGTAACCGCAACCGCGTCTCCTAGCCCTTTGAGCACACGGGTGACTAAGGTGCGATGAGCCCAGGGGCAGCTCATACCCACAATCAGACGATAGCGCTGAGGCTCAGGGCTGAGTTCGCGGTTGCGAAAGCTGCTTTGGGGCCGCACGTAAGCGCCAGACTGGGTACGGGGAGCCATTTGCGACATCATCAGATGCCACATCGTATTCCAGACAAATTTGCCGGTGCGAACGATCAATCCGGGGGGTAGAGCGGCACGTTTGGCGGGCATAGAGACTCAGCAAAATTAGATGGCATTGGGGCTCAGGGTGCAAAAAAAATCACCCACTGTCTCAATGTTAGACGGTGGGTGTGACTGATGAGCAGGTTTCCCAAAGAGCTGGCTCTATAGCCTCACGACCAGATCACTGAGGTTGGGTGCATTTGCCTGCTAGCAGTGTTTTAACGGTGCCGAGCAGGTCATTTGGGCGAAAGGGCTTGATCACGTAGGCATCAGCGCCTTGTTTGATGCCCCAATAACGGTCGAATTCTTCGCTTTTCGATGAGCATAAAACTACTAGCACGTCTCGAGTGGCTGGGTTGGTTTTTACCCAGCGGCACAGTTCGTAGCCATTCATATTGGGCATGACGACATCGAGCACGACCAGATCAGGTGGGTCGGCAGCAATCATCGCTTTGGCTTCCTGGCCGTCTTGGGCCACCGAAATAGTCAGGCCCGTTTTGTGCAAGAGCGTGGAGATCATCTCTCGAAGCGTGGGGCTATCATCTACGACTAATATTGTGCTCATAGTTTCAGTAGATTTAACGGTGGTGGGAGACCGTTACGGGACAGAAGCGATACGGAAAGTTCCATACATTAAGTATTCCCTTCCAGCGCCTTGAGAACGGCCTTTGGCTGCAGTTTATCTTTGAACCAAACAATTTTTGCTGGGGTGTTACGGGTGTCAACGCCTGCCTTTTCCAGGTTTAATCGTTCGGATACTGCCAGGATTAAGTTTTCACAGCCTGATTCGCGCACCTGATAAAACTTTTTGCGCAAATATTCTGGTCTCCAGTATCCCACTATCTCCAGCAGGTAAGTTTGGCCGTCCGGATGAACCAGCCGAAAGTCTGGAATCATGACGCTGCCAGGAAGCGGAATCAAATCGACTTCACGCTCTAGCTGCCAGGGGGTTTTAGTTTTGGCCCATTTCTCGGCGAAGGCGGCTTCTAACATGCTGTCGTATGGTTTGCCGGGTGGGTAGTGACTGACCAGGTCGCAGGTATCGCTGAGGCTGAAGCTTTTTTGCTGGGCGGTTTTGGTGTAGGGATTTTTCCACTGAAGCTCGGCGGTGAGCTGCCAGCGGGTAACATGCAAAATGGCGGGCACGAGCTTGGCAATATCGACGCCATAGCGGGTGCTGGCTTTGAACAGGCTGGCAGGGCCGTCGATGGTAATGGTAAAGCCCTGATCGGCTTCGCCCTCGATGTAGGTCATCAGTCGAAAGAGCTTGAGGTAGCGAAACATCAGCTTGTATTCGCCGGGGTCGTTGCGGTGCAGGTGCATGACTACATGGCTGGCTTTGTAAAAGATGCCCTGTACCTGTGAGAGGTTGTAGCGGTGGAGCAGGGCTTCGGCGGTGGGCGGCTCGAAGCTGGTAAGGATGCGGTTTTCTTTGAGGTCGGCGTAGAGTCCCTGGCGGATTTGGACAGGTTCTACGGGGCGGTCTAGTTCCTGCGTGAGCTGGGCGGCAAGCGTCGTGAGGTGCTGTTGAGCGGCAATGGGGGTTGGAGTCTTGGTGGCGGCGAGGGTGAAAATGCGATCGCGTAATTCCTCCGGCTCCAGTGGGCTGACAATTTCAAAGGTGCTGAAGCTATTGCGCAAAAGGTGAGCTAACCCTCGCTTGACCCGATAGTCGGTGTCTTCGCCTTCTAACGCCTGAAGCTGCTGATCCAGGTAGCTCTGCGGGTGACCGACGGCAGCTTGAAACAGATCGATGGCGGTCTGCGCGGTGGCTAGGTGAGCGGGCGTGAGGGCGAGCTTTTTAGGAATCAGAGAATCGCCGCTGTATTGATGGATGAGTAAAGGTGAGGGGAGCGTGGCGGGTTCCTCCTGATTTAGAGCAAACGCATAATCAAGCTAGCAGGATCTAAATAAGATAGTCATTTTCCCACCTGAGAGACTGTATTGAATTTTGGCTTCCTTCAGCAGGCATAGCAAAAACTGTCTAGTGAACAATCAGAAATCGGCAATTTCTATCAGGATGAAACGGCTTGAGTCGTCTTAAAGTGTGCTTTTGCAACTTTCGTAATGACGCCTTCATTATTTTCTGAAATTAATTGCTGGGCTACTTGTATAACCTTCTCAGAGGCTCCTTTTGGCAATTGCACACCGTATTCCTTTCCCAATTTACCTAATTTGGTGATAAATCGCTCTCTAGCAACAATTGAAGCAGCTGCGACAGCGATGTAGGATTCAGCTCGATGAACTTGAATAACGTTTAACTGCTGACCTTTCTCCTGAAGCTTCCCTAATACCAAAGACTCATTACAAAACTTGTCTACAACTGCTGTTTGGCAGTCGACCTTTTCAAGTAGTGATTCAATTGCCTTGGCATGCGCCCATGCAAGCATGTCATTGAGCGTCTTTTTCTCTTTCTTGAGGTCGTCATACATCTGGTTGTATCGCTCTGGCATTATTTCTACTACAGCAAACCTATCAACGCAAATACTCTTAATGCTTCTTGCAATCTTGGTAATTTGAGTATCGCTCAAAGCCTTGCTATCTATAGCACCTACATCTACCAGCTGTTTCGCAATCTTGTAGTCTGCGTAAACACAAGCAACTACCAAAGGCCCGAAGTAGTCACCCTTTCCAGATTCATCGCTACCTATCATAGGTAATCGAATTTTTTCTGCACCTACGTTCTTTCTTTGTGGAGGTATTTCTTTTTTATCATTAGAAAAAACGTCTTCGGAGGAGACGTCTTTTCCGGTTTGAATAAAGCTCCGTACTGTGGCAGCAGCGTCGCTTTGATCAAGTTGAGAAAGATCGACTCTCACAGCGCCTTTTTTGTTTTGATAAATTCGTACTAGCCCAGACCAAGTCGAAGTCTTCACAGAGAACTGTAAACCGTAGTTGATTTCTTTATGATTGGAGACTGTGAAGCTGCTTTCTGACAATAACTGCTGTATTTCTTCGTATTTTTCTACTGCATGCTGAATGTCATCCACAGAATAACTCCGTTCTAACTACAGATCAGTTCGCGCTTTTCCTCTTCTAGTAATATGTGATTCCTCTCTAACAAAAGCCGGTTAGCTTTGTAGAAGTCCTTGGAGATTTCGAGAGTAGAATCATCTATTTCTACGATGTTAACAGTACTTCTTGATGCACGATTAATTTTGCCTTTCTCAAAAGTGAACTCAACGAAGCGGTTGTACTCGTTCCCATTGCACAGCAATAAATCAAAGAGCACTGTTCCGACGAAACCCCTCGCACTCAAGTCATTCTCCAAAACACTTATGTAAGAAAGCGGACTTTCATAGGTTGTACTTAAGACTAGTACGAAGCTACCAGACTTTTTTCGGATTTTGTATGGTCGCTCATTTTCCATGTCGTCCGATATCACGCTTAGACTAGTATATTTAAATGATTTTCTTGTATGCGCTTTCTATTATACCAATTACTTCATTTATGTTTTCAACTGCTTTATCCCGTGTTGAGATAAACATACTGTCGTCCGTAAGATCATCTATGTGGAACAATCTATTCCTCTGCTGATTGTAGCGGTTGTAGCAGATCTCCAAAGCATCACATAGCTTGCTGTCACTGAACCTTAATCGATATTCTTGGTTGACGATATGTGTCTTGCTACTGTCATCCCGTGCGGGCTGAAATACCTTGCCAACAGGCCGTCTCTCTAGATATATATCCTTTGTTGCTAGCAGCCTTTTTATTACACCCTCTAGCGCCCTGAGAACTGGGAAGACGTAGCAGCTATAGTCAGGCAAATCGAGAGACGCCTCTCTGAGAGCATAGCTAGTCGATATTAGCTTTAGAATTCCCTCCCCTAGTTCATTGTATGCACTGGGTAATAAAGCTCTCAGCTCCGTTTCGATAGTATTTTTGTCTACTACATCTACTTTACCTGGATCAGCTTCTCCTCTGTAGACTATGTCTAGAAATCCATCTAGATCTGTATACTCTGATAAAAAATAGCTGACTTGAGCATAGGCATACAGAGGTTTGCCCTGAATTAGAAGTTTATTTCTAGTTTTGTAGTGTGTTAGGGTTAGCAAGTCTTTGTATTGCGTTCTTACCTTAGCGGCTTTTTTAATCGCATCTTCAGTAAGAGATTCTAAAGAGATGGCTGAAAGCTGAGAGGCTTCATTATCAAGCTCTTGCAAAAAAGTAAGCAGATCGTCAAAAACCTCTCCGCCTATGTTCTTAATAGTGAAATTAACGGACTTCCGGGAGTCGCTTACTAACTCGTCTTTGAGATAGGCGGCTAGTTGCTTCCCGACTTCCTGGTTTTTACCAATCTTCGTATGGATTGTTGTCGTTCCGTCATTGATGAATATAAACTCCACCATAACTTCACAATCGTTTTTAATATAGGTTGCTTTGTGCCTATTGAAGCTGCTCTCAAGGTAATTGCCTTGGGCGCACTCGTTACTACTCCAGTACGACTGAATAGCATCCTTAAGCAGACTACGATCTAGGTTTAGCTTCTTAAAGTCTGACGACACGATCTGAACCGACCTCATTTATGGAAACTACTATTATCTGGATACATGATAGTTCATTCGCTCCATCCCATCGATAAAAAATATTTGATTAAAAGGCTGTATTTTTGAGCCTTCAAAGATATAAATTTGCAGCGTAGATAGAGAATGAAATCTTCAGAAGCGTTCAGGCTAATATGAAGCACCGCTTACTACCGCAATTGCCATCAATCCCCACCGGTTCTTAATTTTATCTAATCTTTTAACAACTGCCACGGAAACATGCTGCCTGTCGTCTATTTGCCTTGCAATCTCATGTGGAACATAAACTTTATCTACAAACCCAAATCCTTTTGGATTGAGTCGAAACTGTCCAGAAACGCAGCGCATGCTGTCAAATAGAGTGCCTGCCTGACGTTGACTTACGGCAGTGATATTTAGACGTTCCTTGGCTGTATCCACTGTCAACTTCACAGGCTCACCAGCGACAAGCTTTAGATCTGGCTGAACGGTGCTTATGAGTGTAGTCAGTTCCTGTGATTCTCCGTTAATGATGGCACCAAACTTAACGACTTTCTGACCTTTCTTATTAGTGAAGCTGTCTATGTAGTTGCCGTTGTATTGGGGTAAGCCAGCCTGAACAAACATCTCGGCATCCAAAGAGAGCTGAGCTAACGCCTCTTTTGACATTGATGGAATGCTTTCATCATCATACCAGGGAGTTTCTGTCAGCTTCTTCAGAGAAGGGGGGATAGAATATTCTTTTTGCTTACGAATGCGAAAGGCGCGATGAGCAGCCCACTTTGCTATTGGCAGTTCTTTTTGATTAACAGCCAGGTAACTCAAGTTTTCTAAAGCATTTACACTGTAACCCTCTTCATGACAGGACAGGCAGGCTTTCACGTATAAAGGTATGGCCTCTTCGGGGCTGTTAGTTTCTACTACGCTGGCCAAAGCTTCCCATGCCCACCAATCATTGCGCTTGCTCAGGACAAAAGAAATCAGAATGTCCTGAGCAAGCGTCGATTCTCCTAAGCTGTGTAAAAGCAATCCCTTGGAATGTTTCAGAAACTCAGGCTTTTGTAAGTCGGTTTTTTGAATGGCTGTGTTTATTAGCTGAATAGAAAAAGCTTGAATCTCCTTAACATCGGGAAAATCTTGCGAGGTTAGATTTCGAGCAACTTTACCGATTGTACGAGCAACCTTTTCGACCAATGATTCATAAGTTTTACCGCCGTTAACGGTCTGCACAATAAAATCCTCCGGTCTAAAGCTGTCGAGGCCAGCCCACATCATAACTTTTGGTAGAAAAATCAGGTCGTCTGGGAACTGAGTGGCTTGAGAAAGTAAAAGACTAAATAATAAATCTGGACGTGATAGATTAAGCTTTGCATACTCTCTGAGAGTGCTTCTAAAAACCTCAGATAATCTGATAGTCGAACTTGAATGATTCTTCGCTTCATTGACAAGCGCCTTGACTTTCTCGTAGAGAACCCAACCTATAGCGCTCTTTAAATATTCATCGTCTGGATTGGTTTGAAGTAGCTCATAGCCCTTATCGTAGGCTTCTATCAAATACCCTTCTTTCCTTAGTTCCGTAATCTCTTGAGCTACTGACATCTGCAATAACCTCCGTAGGGAAGAAAAACGTCACATAAATGACATTAGTTTTACACATCATCAGTTAGGTCGACAAGTAAGTATTTGCCTACTCCAGAGCAACTGCTTACTCAAGCTAGCAGCACCTGAATTTGCCTTTGTGTTTCCTTTAGCAGTGTTTGCTTTCGTCGGTAGGTTGAAGGTAAGCGTTTTCCTTACTTCCTTGCATCTGTAAGCAGCGCTTTTTGGGGCGATCTCTCTATAATAGAAAGACTATAAAGATACTTCGAGTCTATTGTCTACGCCCCTTTCAATTCAAGCTGAAACTCTAAATTTACTAGAGTGGCCCCGGCTGTGTCGCCATCTGGCCACATTCACCGCTACGAATATTGGCACTGTTGCGGCTCAAAGGCTACCTATTCCTCGCCACCGCACGGAGAGTGAGACGCTGCTGGCTCAGACCGTGGAAGCTACTCAGCTCGAATCGACTGTGGGCGGCTTGCAGTTTGGCGGCATTCGAGACATTGGCGTCGCCCTGGAACGAGCGCAGGTACAGAGCATTCTTTCGGGGGATGAACTGCTAGAGATTGCGACGACCCTGTCCGCCTCGCGACGGCTCAGGCGACAGATTGACGCGCAGGAGAATCTGCCGGTATTGCAAGGGTTGGTAGCTGACTTACGAACGTTTCCTGAGCTTGAGCAGGAGATTCATCGCTGCATTGACGACCGGGGGCAGGTGGCTGATCGGGCCAGCGATCGCTTAGCCGGGGTACGTCAGCAGCTTAAGGTGGTGCGTGATCGCATCTACTCCAAGCTCCAGAGCATTCTCCAGCGGCAGAGCGGCGCGGTGCAGGAGAGCCTGATTACGCAGCGGAGTGATCGCTTTGTCATCCCGGTAAAAGCCGCACAAAAGGACGCAATTCCCGGCATTGTTCACGATGTTTCAACCAGTGGGGCAACGCTGTATGTAGAGCCTCATAGCGTGGTTGATAACGGCAATAAGCGCCGCGCCCTGCGTAAAGAAGAGGAAATTGAAGAAGAGGCCATTCGTCAAAAGCTGACGTTTCAGGTGGCAGAAGTGCTGCCGGATCTGGAGCATTTGATGGTGGTGGTAGTGAAG